>JAUIKP010000275.1 GCA_030430725.1 Nitrospiria bacterium | reverse complement strand
AGCAACATGCTCTTTTCGGGACGCCTTTGTCGTACTCTTCCAAGCAGAATCCTGGCTTGCTCTAAAACTGGGTCGCGGCCAACTAGGTCAGGAGGGGAGAGCCCGCACCGGGAGAAAATGGGTTTTTGATAGGATCCATGATCGAATTATACCAATTTATAGCTATGTATACACAAAATTGATAATAAATAAGTATAAATGGAAAGGATACCGAAAGATTTTCCTGTCTTCATCAACGGGTGCTTGAGAACTGGCCTGGTGCAAATCCTTGGAGCATAAAACCACATTGATCGGGGAAGCAGGCGCCTCGTAGTTTAAGGAGGGAGAGCAGATGGCCCCCTTATCAGCGGGCAATTATTACATTAGCCCCTACCCGGCCCACCATTTCAAGCATGTCTTGCCTGTCCTCGCACCAACCTCGTTTCCCACGATTGTTCTATGGCAAGGGAATATTCTTAACTGCAAGGGGTGGTGCGGAAATAACGGGCAAAACAACCGGCATCCCGTCTTTCCCTATCGTTGACTTCATTTCTTTCAGTATGCGATTTTTTTAGTGGGTCGCACGTTCAAATCGTTTTGGAGGAGGAACCATTTTTAACCTTATTGATTAAGGAACATTATGTTGGTGAAAAGATTTCTTCGGTCTTTCTCCCTGGCAAGGGCAGCTTCTCTCATAATGACGTGGGTCTTGTTGCTCTATGGGAGCGGTGGACAAGCGGCAGGCACGGCCTCTCCCGCCACGCAACAATCCCCCGTGGTTCCCCAGCAGGGGTATGCCCCTCCCGGCTATAATCCGCCACAGCCGGGGTACGAATACGTTCCCAACCCCCGGCACAATATCTACAAACCCTTTGAAGAAAACTACGGAGGGCCTACCTACATTCAACAGAAAGCTCAAGCTCCCTACGTGACACAATATGGGGAACCCGTTCTGGAGGAATGGCAGTATTCCGGTGGCTACCAAGGGGCATTAGACCGTGGAGAAATCCACTATCAACCCGGGTCCGGGTACAACAGTCACATGGCTCCCCCCACTCAAACCAGGGGACAATGATCGAACAGATTTTTTGAACACTCGGAATGAGGGTCAAAAAACCCATTCAGTCGTGCCACATCTTCAACCCCTTTTTTAAAAAACTCCTGATCTCATGGGCAGGACGGAACAACTCAAGGACCTGCAATTTAGGTGGCTCCGCGTGAAGATGCGGATGGAGAAGGATAGGGCATAAGAAATTCAACAATCTTTTGGCCATCAAAATCAGTAAGGGAGACATTGAACAACGGCCCAATAGTGAAGGGAAAAATCCATAAGAGATACCGACCGATTTGGGAACTTTTTAAACCACCTATCTCAAGCGACCGTATGAATTCCCATGTTATGTGGTAAATTGGGAAGATCATTTTTTCAGGATGGACAGACCCCAATCTCAGGTTATTCCATGAATCAGAACGAACTCGAACAATGGATTCTTGACCTTCCCAAAGTCGAGCTTCACCTTCATATCGAAGGGACGCTCGAACCGGAGTTGATGTTCGATCTCGCGAAGCGTAACGGCCTCTCTCTTCCCTATTCGACAAGTGAGGGGCTGAAGCGGGCTTACCACTTTCAAGATCTGCAGTCCTTCTTACATATTTATTATGAAGGGTCGCGGGTCTTACGACAGGAACGGGATTTCTTTGATCTGACCTGGGCCTACCTCACACGCGTGGGGAAGGAACATGTCCGCCACGTGGAAATCTTTTTTGATCCCCAAGCGCATATGAACCGTGGGGTAGACCTTCACGCCGTCATTTCAGGTATTCACGCCGCACTCGAGCAAGCTCATACCGAGCTGAAAATCACTTCCAAACTCATTCCCTGTTTCCTTCGTGATCTCCCTCCCGATTCTGCCCGGCGGACGCTGGAAATGATCCTGGATTATCGGGATTGGGTATCGGCAGTGGGACTGGATTCTTCCGAGAAGGGGCGTCCCCCCGGGCTTTTTCAGGATGTCTTCGACCGCGCACGGACTGAAGGATTGCTGACTGTGGCTCATGCCGGAGAAGAAGGTCCTCCGGAATATATTTGGCAGGCCCTCGAGCTACTCAAAGTCGTTCGTATCGACCACGGAATCCGTTGTCTTGAGGATGAATCCCTGGTCCGGCATCTGGCTTACACCCAAATTCCTCTCACGGTTTGTCCCCTCTCGAATGTGAAACTCCAAGTGTTTCCCTCACTGGATCGCCATAACTTAAAGCTGCTCCTCCACCAAGGTTTATGCGTGTCGATCCATTCCGATGACCCTGCCTACTTCGGGGGGTACATTACCGACAATTATCTCGCCGCTCAGCGCGCGCTCAATCTCCAGCCCACCGACCTCGTTCAATTGGCGAAAAATGGCGTAAAGGCCAGCTTCCTGTCAGACACAGAAAAGGAAAAACTCGTTGGTGAAATTCAGAACCATGCCGGAAGACTGTAACGTTCCCGTTTTTCAAAGCCCCTATTGAGATTTTTTCGGACAGGCTGCGTGGCAGGAAGTCAGTTTCGATAATTGGGATCGTTGGTTTCCGTCCGGGATTCACTCCACGGATGCTTTCGAGTGACGGTAGGATCTAGGGTATTGTGCCTTCCTGACGTGCCCGCTCAACTGCGGCTAAATAAGGCAAAGCCCGACCTGCACCTCCCAGGTCCATGCCATACCCAATGATCCAGACATCCGGAATCTCAAATCCGACATAGTCGACCCTGAGAGCCACCTGATGGCGGCTTGGTTTATCCAAGAGGGTACAGAAACGAACCCAGGCCGGTTTCTGTTGCTTCAGATGTTCATTGACCGCATGCAATGAGAACCCCGAATCGAAAATATCATCGACGACCACGACCACTTCATCTGTGATATGAGGGAGTTCCTCCCTCAGAAAGTTGACTGCCCCGCTGGCCTCACTGGTATTCCCATAGTGCGAAACTTTTAAAAATTCAACTTGTGGCTCAATACCATGGGCTGAAAGATGTCGCGCGAGATCCGCCAGGAAGACAAAGCTCCCGGTCAGCAATCCAAGGAGGATGGGCTGTCGGGTCGGCAAATCGGCGGCGATCAGTTTGGCTAATTCACCAACCCGCGTCTCAATGGCTTTCTCATCAATGAGAACAGAATGGGGGAGCACAAAGTCCTTTCTCTCAATTCGCGTGGAATGAAATTCTTGACTATTTGACATAGTGACCGCAAGCCAGGGAGACAAAAAAATGTACCCTGAGGATCGATCTGAAACCATACAGGCTCTTGATAGGGTTTGGCATTTCTCTGAATGTGAGAGTGAGGCATCCACGGAATCAGGTCATGAGTTTGCCCGTGACAAGGTACCCACCAGGTTCAGCGTCCCGAAGATTGACCACTACGCAACCGAACTCTTCCCACAGGTCTCTCCTTCACAGACCGATTCATAAAACTTCCCAACAAAGGGGAAGCCTTGCCAGGGTACAATCAAAAAGGGGATGTTGAATTATAAAGATGTTCAAAGGCAAATTTGCCCAGGATAAGATTTCTCATCAAAGGCTCCGGGTCGGCTCAAAAAAGTCCGTCCAGCAAGGCCGCAGCCATTTTTGCGGGCGGAGCGTACTGTTAGTACGTGAGCACGGAAAAATGGCGAGAACGCCGCTGGCGGCTTTTTTCAACAGACCCAAAAAATAACTGGAGGGTACATACAAAGGAAGGAAGATATGGAACCCCACACAATCTCGTCGTCGAAAAAATATTCGCACCATTGATATACTGACGATCAGGGGCCTCATGCAATTCTTGACCACGCATGGATCAGATGAAAGGCACTGACCCCCTTCATATTCCTGAGCGAGGTCATTTTCTGACCGACGTCTGCCACCTATGAACGGGACCTGAATTCGTCGGCGCTTGAGAGTCGTGCAACCATGCCCGGGATCGACCAGACGAAGCCGTCCAATAGCCTGTAAGCGTTCAGATTGCGTTTACTCCCTAAGACAACCAATGTTATTGCCATTCCAGACAACCATATGAATTCAACGCGATTAATTACGTGTCTTCTTGCAATGGCCATCGCACTGTTGGCGGGATGCGCGGCCATGCCCCCTAAACAACAGGAGAATCTGTGCACGATTTTCGATCAATACCCCGAGTGGTACGATGCGGCTATAGAATCCCAGGAACGGTGGGGCACACCGCCCCATATTCTCATGGCTTTCGTCAAACAGGAGTCGGCGTTTCACCACGACGCGACGCCGCCATGGGATTGGTTCCTGTTCATTCCCCTCGGCCCCCAGTCCTCGGCGGAGGGCTATGCCCAGGCTAAGGACGAAACCTGGGAGGAGTATGAGGAGGAGGCCGGGGGTTTGTTCAATAGCCGCTCATCCATGGAGGACGCCCTGGACTTCATCGGCTGGTACAACCATAAAAGCAACAGAGAGCTCGGCATTTCCAAATGGGATCCCAAGCGTCTGTATCTGGCTTATCATGAAGGTCGCGGCGGCTATAGGCGTGGGAGCTACAAGAGGAAGCCGAAGATCGTGCGTATCGCGAATCGGGTGGATTGGCAAGCCAGGGAATATGGGGCACAGCTGCGTCAATGCGAACACCGGTTTAGATGTCGCCACTGGTACCAGCTATGGCCATTCTGCAGCTGACACTTCAGCTCCCGGTCACGGCAGGATGTTGTCACATGGACTTCTCGAATCGATTTATCGTAATTCGTCATGAATACCTTCGGCGGTTCTCTTGTGATCACCCGGCACGTTTTCCAGTTCCCGCACCGCTTTGATCCGGCTGTAGAGACGTCTCAAGTGGTCCTCATATTCGCCTCGTTTGAGACCGGCGTGATCCCGTTCAAAGATACGACCCAACAGGTAGCCGATGATTTCCATGACGTCCAGGAGCTTGCTATCCGGCTCCATCGCTTCTTCCGAGAAAAACTCCATCACCGCTACCACTTTGGGTCCAATTAAAATGGGAAACGCAAAGCCGGCCTTCACGCCGATTTCCTTGGCAAGACGGGCGCGGGGAAAGTTGGGATCCTTGGTCACATTTTTAATCCAGGCTGCCTTTCCACTGGCCAACACTCGACCAGGCAGCCCTTCTCCAGGCACGAACTTCGTTGATTCCGTCACCTGCCGAAACGTTTCGAACTGACTCCAATCCCTCAGAATCCAAATTTTGCCGGGACTCAACAGATCATTATCGCCGTCACGGA
>JAUIKP010000274.1 GCA_030430725.1 Nitrospiria bacterium | reverse complement strand
GGATGGCAATGGAACTGCGGACCTTATCTGGCACAATAGCGTTAACGGCGCATTGGCTATCTGGCTTATGAATGGGTCGACCATTGCCCTTTCGGGTTTCCCCGGTAGTGCGCCTGTACAATGGGAAATCGCCGGTGTCGGTGATGTGAATGCTGATGAAAAAGCCGATGTGATATGGCGAAATACGACGAGCGGGGCGGTGGCCGTGTGGTTAATGGACGGTTTGACTCACACGTCGACGGGATTTCCAGGGAGTGCTCCTCTCAATTATGTCATTAAGGAAATCGGGGATGTGGATGGCAATGGTACGGCCGATATTGTCTGGCACCATACGCTCAATGGTTCGGTCGCCATTTGGATTATGAACGGGCCTACCGTGGCCTTTGTCGGATTTCCTGGCGGAGTTCCACTGAACTGGCAGATTACGGGCATGGGTGATGTGAATGCGGATGGTCAGGATGACGTCATTTGGCAGAATCGGGCGAGTGGCGCGGTAGCGCTGTGGTTAATGAATGGGAAAGACGTCATGGATACCAAGTTCCCTCGCGGCACTTCCACTGACTGGGAAATTCAATAGGGATGATTTCTTTCGTAATGTGGCATCCTTTGCTGTTGAAGGTTAAATTGCAAAGGCAAACACGGGAATGGTGATTTCATGGTAGCTCTATCGGGGACACTCGTGTTTCTACACTCGGAGTGAGGTAGACTGGCAGTCCTGCAGTGTCGGCCAAAGGCGAAACCAAGGGTATAAGCTGAAAGGGCAATAACTTGTCTCGTGATGAAAGCCTCACATCTTCGGGTGTGAGGCTTTTTTTATGCACAACCTTTCCTCACTTTTCATGGGGAAACCTTATGAACATGCGGGCGAATGATTCATGTGGAATGTCGGCTTCATGCCGAAAAGAAATGGGACTGGATTTAGGCTCAGTTGCCCATCTTGATTTTTTGAGAATCGCCAAGAGACTTGCCCTGCGAATGAATAGACTCTCCCATGTATCTTCTGTGGCATGACAACGCATCTCGCCGATTATTTCCGGATATATTTCTTGTTTGTATTGCGGAATTGCGTTTCATCTTCTGCCTGAATGGTTAGTTTTCATTCCACCTGATTATGTATGAAAAAGTGTCTGTCTGGTTCATGGGACATGCTTCGTGATCAAGCTTTTCCGATTAGAATGACATCCTACCCCTGTTAGCCCCAACCTGATTCCTCTTCTTCCGCTAGAAAAAACGAAAGCTCTCCGGATCCCTTCTGTATTCAACCAGGAATCTCCGTCATCTTCAGTTGATTGTTAGAACAAGGGCTGAGGCTAGTGCACGCTCGACTTTTTTGGTCAAAAAAGTTTGAAAACCGGAGGCGGGAAAGGTCTTTGAAGTTTATGGGAGGAGACTCTATTGGAGTTCCGAGCGGTGGAGAATTTACTGCGTTGTTAATGGTTGTAGTAAAAAATTACAGAAATGGCGAGGGAGGAAAACCCGGAATGTGGTGTCTGATTTTTAAGAATGGAATTGTCTATCCGATAAGGTTAGTCAACCTTGCTCATTTTATCACTTATGTCAATCCAATTGATGTCGAAGAACATAATACCCTACTTAACCGGTCTGACCAGGGCCATCATGGCCCTCGTTCTGGTGGGATTATTTTGTCTGTTGGTCCCGTTCCAAGGGCTGGCGTATAAAATCGAGATTGGTGTTTCAGGACCGGGTGGAGGGGATTCAGTTACCGAGGAAAATGGACGTACTGAAATCCAATTAGACACAGGTCCGGTGATCGGACCGGATGGTGAAGCCGGTTCAGCTTATGCCACCGCCAATTTGGCCACCGGAACGCTTGCGCTCAAAGTGACCTCGACGACTCCGGATCAAAGTTCGCAAGAGGGAATGGGATTGGCCTTCATCCAAATCAATGACCGGTTGACGTTCAAACTGGACCCTGGCGTGGCCATTGGGAACATCAAATTTTCTATGAGGGTCGATGGGTTTCCTTCTTGTCAGGACTTGTCTTCCAATTGCTTTACCAATGCGATCATTCGTTTGGGGGAGATGAGTGACCAGGCTCTGGGCCTTCCCTTACCGGACCCCAAGGAGTTGGAGGTCAGAGTCACAGTTGTTGATGGCCAGGAGCTACCCATTGAGGCGTTTTTATCGGCCAGGGTCGAGATGAATAACCTCATCGATGTCAGCGATCCTAGTGCGACTATCCGATTAATTTTGCCAAAGGGAGTCAGTTTTACCTCAGAGTCTGGGGTGTTCCTCAACCTCCAGCCACCTTTGGAGGAATCGATTCCCCGTGCCCCTGTCAGTTCCGATCTCAATGGAGATGGCAAGGCGGATATTGTCTGGCGCAATGTGAGAACCGGTGAGGTGGCGGCGTGGTTAATGAATGGCGGTCTGATTGGTTCGTCTGGATTCCTGGGCGGAGTTTCCTCCGATTGGCAGATTGTTGGAGTGGGTGATGTGAGTAATGACGGAATGGCCGATATAGTCTGGCGCAACACACTTAGTGGCGCGGTTGCTGTTTGGTTTTTAAACGGGTTGACGATCACCTCGGCCAGTTTCCCGGGAAGCGCATCCTTGGATTGGGTGATTAAGGGAGTGGGCGATATGGACGGCAATGGGAATGCCGATCTTATCTGGCACAATAAAGAAAACGGAGCTGTGGCGGTCTGGCTCATGGATGGGCCCTCAGTTAGCAGATTCCGTTCCCTGCTCGGTGTGCCCTTAGCGTGGCAGATGGTTGGGATAGGGGACGTGAATGCGGATGGTCTGGCGGACATCATTTGGCGCCATAGCGGAGGGGTATCTGCCGTATGGATGATGGATGAGTCGACGATTTCCTCGGTGGGATTTCTCGGGGGGACCACACCAGAGTGGGAGAAAGCGGGTTTTGGTGATTTGAACGGCGATGGGGCGACCGATATGGTCTGGCATCATACCAGTACCGGGAAGGTGGGGATCTGGTTGATGAACGGAGGGGCGATTGAAAAGTCCGGCTTCTTGCCGGGTATGCCATCGGGGTGGCGTATTGCACAGGTGGGTGACGCAGATGGAGATGGGAGGGCGGATGTGATCTGGCATAATCGCAGTACAGGACAAGTGGCGGTCTGGCTCATGGATGGGCTGACCTTGTCCTCGACTGAATTCCCCGGCAGCACGTAGGTCTATTGTTACTGTAGACAATCACAGAACTTTCGTTCCGTCTACTCCTCTATCAAAGCTTGTATCTTTGTCCCAATTCTCAATTTGCCTATTGAAAATGGCCGAATCCGAATACCTTTTACCTTGAAGTCTGCTCTCAATTCCGTGCTTATTCAAAGCCGTGTTAGGGAGTGAGCCCCATCCCGGTAGCATTCTTCCCGCCCTAGAAGTTGATTCCCGTTTCTCCCAGGTGAACCTCCATTTCGTGTGTTCAAAAACTTTTGGGATTGCGGTAGAGGTCGACAACCAGGGGAAGGCTGAGACCTCTTTTTTAAGAGTGTGGGTACGAGGGGGGAGGATCCAAGAATTGCGAATTCTTAAATGACAATGTCTTACGGGGAAAAAAAGGATATGCCGACATTGAAAAGACAGCCATTCAACCCGATATTCCGATTGCCAATTCCAGCGTTGGAAATATGATGGAAACGAATACCAAAAGTCATGGCCAAGTTTTCCGTCATAAAATAAGACACGCCTGGCCCCGTTTGGAGGACGAAATTAAATTGCGTGCTTTGTTCGGGAATCCGTGGCGCCAGGTCCGTCCACAGCATGCCTGCTCCGGCATCCCAAAATGGCATCCACCGTCCAAAGTCAAGAAAATTATATTTCACCACCAGCGAGCCCCCGAACGCGGAGGCACTAAAAGGTTGATAGTAATGGGCAGCCAGCGGTTCAACTAAGACTTCGATATTACCCGCTGCCCACCCTGAGCCAATTTCGTCCGTCACGACCAGCCCTAATTGAGGCAGAAAATAGACGGCGCTGCGATTGGCGGAAGGCTCGTTGCCAAAGGCATTATTCCCCTGCCAATACCCCGTGAGAATTCCAAATTCAAGAGTACCCTTTGTTACACGGGTTCGCGCATCAAGATCCGCGCACCAAGCTGTTCCAACCATAAGGAGCATGAACAGTACGGTAGTCATTCCGATAACAAGTTGTTCCCTTTTTAATCTCTTTAACATCACAATTCCTTTTTTGTCTGCAAATCATCTCGATGAGTCAATCAGGAAATTTGCAAGTAGAGCCTTCTTCAGCTCCCGGTTTCGACAACTCCCTGACGAGCAATTCATGAAATTCCGATAATGAGCAGGAATTTCTCATAATTGGAACCAACAATTCAATGAACTTTTTAATCTAAAGGGTTACAATCTTTAGACTATTAAGGTCAAAAAATGGAATCTTCTCCTTTATCTTTAAACATGCCTTCGAAGAACGCTGTGAAAGATCCTGTTACGCGACTGTCTTTGGCCGTCCGCGAGTTAGATAAACTTATCAATCGCGCCAATCAACTTGCCCATCTCTCGGAACAAGCTCTCCCCATGGATCACTCAACCCCGTCTGACCAGTGCACGCCACCCCAAAAGACCTGACGCCGATCGATTGTGTCACAGTAGCTTTCCTCACTCCTCATAAAATCCTTTTCTTTCCTCTATCCAAAAAAATGTTCATTTTGTACCGAGTTCAAGCTGTGATTTTCCCCTACAAAAAATCTATGTACCTCTATGCGGTTTCCTGAGAAACCTGATAATGAATTTTAAGGGCAAATGGAGAGCCGTGATAACACAACCCGCTTGCCGAGTATGTATTCGAACTTGCCTTGTAGACGGCTTTCGATCTGGCTTTACTTTGAGTGGATGGCTGGTTTTTGAAATTGCATCGTATCTGTAATCGGGTAGGTTGAATGATAGAGATCAACGATGCATGAGCGTGGTTTCCCTGAATGAACAGACAAGAAGTCCAGAGGGATCAATGAGAGGGGATGAAATGATTGATGCTGGCCCCTGGCTCACACATTCCGGTTGCCTTAACCGGCGTTCAGATTGAGGCTATCTGTGGTTGGCATGCAAAGCTTTGGCTTCCAATGAAAGCGATACGGTGTCTGAGATGGAAGAAGATGACGAGCTTCCCTGGGGTTGGGAAACGATGGCTCGATGGATAAGCGGAAGCGAAGCTCGTGTGAGAAAGTTGGCGGCGGCTAATGCAGACATTTCACTCATGGAAATGCTCCTTTCCTTAAGGTC
>JAUIKP010000273.1 GCA_030430725.1 Nitrospiria bacterium | reverse complement strand
CTTGGACATCTACACCCGCTTCATCCCAAACACGCCGGTAAAAGGGGACATTGCGGTAGGCATGGATGATAGCGGCACGGAACATATGATCTTGCAACGTTCTCAGATTTGCGGGAGGCCGGGAAACGTTCGACCTCAGATCCCTTAGGCACTTCCATGTGCGGAGCATTTCCATCTAATGCCATTGCCTTCGGGAGTCAGGATGTTGTTCATTTGCAGTCCCGACTTTCGAGATGATCATCCTGGTCTTCTCTCCCGGGTTTACCGGGATCGCTTCGACCCGCTCAATCCGCAGATGGATTTCACCAGGCAAGACAGATTGAAGATCCGATTCTATCCTCGAAAGTAGACCTTGAGCATTATTGGTCAAAACGATTTGGAGGTGGACCTCGTTTATCTCATCCTGCAAAATTCTCCATTGTCGTAACTCGTCATAGCGCCCCAGGACCTCGTGAAAAAACGGCCAGAAGATTCGCCTGCCGTCTTGCAACGCCACTGAATCAACACGGCGTCCATAGATTCGTCTGAGAAGGGGAAGAGTGCGCCCACAGGGACATTGTGTGGGATCAACCTCGGCCAGATCTCCTGTTTCATAGCGAATCATCGGCATGGTCCACATGCCTAATCCTGTGGTAATGATTGGGCCAGACTCCCCTAAAACCGAAGGAACCTCCACAATGTGGCTATCAGCGCTTACATGAAATCCAGAACGACGCTCGCACTCCCACGCGAAATTCGAAAGCTCAACCAACCCATACACATCGACAGGATCCCTTCCGAGCGCACGCCGAACCAGTTGGCGAGTGGACGGCGAGAGGGTTTCACTATCGGAGACGATGAGTCGGGGCAAGGGCAGATTGAGGCCCAGCGTTTGGACAGTTTCCGCCAAGGCATGCAGCGTACCCGCCCCTGCAACAATCACCTCCGGCCTTGTCTCAACTATGCGTTGTGCCCAACACTCTGGTGGGTCCAGAATTGAACACCACTCTTTAGGAGCAATACCAAGACGTTGAACAAAAAACTGCCGACCAAAAGTCATGCGAATTTCAAGCGTTCGGTCAGTCCAGCGGAAACCGTGTTCGAAAAGAATGCGCCAGGCAACCACACGCTGCCATTGCTGGTCTAACGATCCAAGAAAGATACGCAACGGAGTTCCTGTCGAACCGCTCGTTTCAACGACTCCACACCGGTGTGGATCAATCCCCTGTGCAACGACTTCTTCCGGACTTGCTTGCTTGAGACGATCCTTCGTAAGAATAGGGATTCTGTTTATATCATCCAACGAACGGAATTCCTCAGGGTGATAGCCTGCCTCCTTGTAAAGCCCTCGATAGAGCGGAACGTTCTGATAAGCATGGATGAGAAGATTTCGAAGCCGCTCCTCCTGCACCTGCCGTAGATCCTCAAACCTCCAGTGACTGGAAACCAGGGCCTGGCGAATCAACCGAACGGTTTTCCATCCGTCCAACAACATCAGTCGTTCCAGGGCTGGGTGTCTTTTCTGATATTCTTTTTCATGTAACAAAACGTGTGGACAATAAGAATACCCGGCTGACCAGGCACATTCGTACATCCTTCGCAACTTCAAAGCATCATATTGAAACCATCGTTCATTCCCGTAGGTCCACCGCAAACCGGCTCTATCTCTTTTCAGCTCTAACCGCAATAAAATTCCCGGTCAGGTATCGCGTAGGCAAGCGTGACATGTTTTCGAATACCTGCATCCAACGCAAAAATCGTTGCTGTACTGAACTGTTTGCGCAGGTACACAGGATTTTGGCAGCGAGCACGGCAAGAACCCGCGGACAATGGAGCACCGCCGTCACATCCCTCACGTCGAAGCCTATCTCCCGGAGCCATCTCTGTAATCGCCAGGGACCGCAGGTGGCACCAACATAGTAAGGAAGGATACCCAACCGGTTTAATAGTTTGAACGGAAGAACGTTACGAGCCGCAATAATCGGATTGGCAAGATTATCCAGTGTCAGTATTAGCTGACCGCCTTGGCGAAGTACCCGGTGCAATTCCCGCAGACTCACGAGGATTTCATCCAAGGTTTGAAAATGGTCCAGAGTGGAATTCGACACCACCACTTCAAACGACTCATTTCCGAACGGAAGCTCGCGAACATCCGCACAGGCTCCACTCACACTCCTCTGGCCCCGAAAGCCTAAGTGCGCATTCCCAAAGGACAGGTCCATCCCTATGATGCTATGAGCCCGGGCCTTCAAAAAAGGCGTGAGGCCCTTCCCCACCAATTCGTCAAACATATCAGTCTTTAACAATCGACCTACTGGTTGTTCGGGGAGCCAACGAAGGAGAAGAGATTGGTTGACGGAATCGCTATGTTGTCGCCAAAGCTGATCAGGACGGTTCACTATCCATTCGTCTGCAATGGAATCCCAGTACCTCTTTCCTTCGGTTATCACGATGGGTCTTTCATGTTTGAATACTGGGGATGTAGAGCCTTTAGGTTTGGCCTACACTTATTTCCCTCGCAAACCCGGACCCCGACAGGGACGCCCATAAAGGACAAGATGACCAAAATTTTCAGCGCCTTGCCGACACAGGGATTCACCCGGATTACAACTCGACGCCATAGTCCTGAATTTTCCGTATTGCTTCGGCTCTCACGAAGGAAATGGGATCAAGCAAATAACACTTCGCCCCGCATAGCCCGGGTTCACTAAGTTCCTAGCCAGATGGTTTTTCCCAAAACCGCCTGCCATCGTGAACAAAACTTTTATGATTTTTTCGGTGTTCTGAATGGTTATCCACACCATAGTCCCTACCGATTTTCCCTTCACAGGTAAGCAAACGAAGAATTTTTCCCCACCTGTATTCAACAAGAAAATCCAGTGGAAAGCCGGTT
Source organism: Nitrospiria bacterium (assembly GCA_030430725.1). Classification (GTDB taxonomy): domain Bacteria; phylum Nitrospirota; class Nitrospiria; order Nitrospirales; family UBA8639; genus Nitrospira_E. Next base: position 2,366 of record JAUIKP010000273.1, on the reverse strand, counting down.
ACCGACCACGGATTCCCACGACTCGGTTATATATGAACCCGATGGCCCAACCCAGAATCCCACCGGTCAGGGCCCCGTAAAAAAGCCCGACCAGACTCCCTTTCCATGTGACTGAATACCCGATGAAATAGTTGGAAAGTAACTGAAGATGGGAGCCGACCTTTGGCCCCCCTTCGAGAAGAAGCCAAGCCGTCATAAAAAAAAGGCCTAATCCACCCATCAGGCCACACACCACTGCCAACACTCCTCCCTGGATTTTGGCCACAACCCGGCTAAGCTCATCATTACTCTTGAAATCCGTTCCCATATTTTCCCTCCAGGACTCTGCCTCTTGGTTATAGCTAATCTAGAAGATTGCGACGATGATTTACTTCCTCTCGCCACCGGAGGAATTTCGCATAGGCGGTCATGCTCCAGTTTCGGAGTGAGGCTCCTGAGTATCCTATTGCAAATCCCCCGAGTCCTCCCTCTAGGAAACCGACCAATGAACCACCCCACGTCACTTGAAAACCAAATAGAAAATTCCCAAGCAGAGACAAGTTGGGCCCCACTACCGGTCCTCCTTTGAGGACCAAAATCACCGTCCCAATCAAGATGAGGAGGCCACTGATGGTACCGACCGCCACACCCATGGCGACAGGATCAAGCTTGGCAAACACGACTTCGATAATCTCTTCCTCTTCTTCTATGGGGAGTTCATCAACCTTCACCTGAACCGGCAGCGGGACCATTCGATCGCCGCCATTGCCGGAAGTCGTACGGTCCTCCTCATGGTAGGCTTTTTCGGTATTCACCGCCCATACATCATGATGGGATTCACCCATGATGTTTCGTGCGGCATATACTCCCGTCACCATGGAATGATCCTGGTTGTTATAGCGATGCAGACCGTTTCGTCCAATGGTCTGAAGATTTGAAAATGTTTCCAGGTACTGTCGAATCGTCCGGACATGATCCTGATAGTGATGATCGTAAACGGGATACGCCTTTTCCATACGAACCACGGTCCCGTCTTCAACTTCGCCAGGCCTAATGAGCCCGAGTTGCGCACATTCCCGTGTACCGAATTCGATCAACCGCTCGTTTGACCATGTCCACTCATCGTCTTTGTCCCAGAGAAAATACTCAAGGCCCAGCGAAGTCCGAGAGGGATCCGGAACCATATATGGGCTCCAATTTTTATAATTCTGTATTCGTCCCATTTTGACTTCCGGTGAATGGATATAGATCCAGTTATCAGGGAAAACGTCTTCGCAGTTCACCACCAGGACCACCGTTAAATAATCCCGATACCGCAATCCAAGGGCCGCCTCCATAACTTTGTCAGGGGGTTGGGGGTCCATGGCCTCGATTAACTCACGGAGAGGCATCGTCGACACAAAATCGCTGCCTTCGAACTCGAAATGTTCCCCTGATGATGCTCGCGCGGACACACAATCTACCCGCCCATGGCGGTGCCTGATGTGCTCGACTTTCATGGCTTTTAAAGTCTGAGATCCAAAACCAGCCACCAATTCCTCGCACCGCTCCCACATCATCCCCGGACCTAAGCGAGGGTAATGAAACTGCTCAATAAGGGAGGTCACGATTTCACCCTTCTTCCCACCCCTTTGACCAAGTAGGGCATTTCGAACCGCTTCTTTCAACGAGAGGTTTTTGATTCGTTGCGCGGCCCAATCGGCTGATATCTCGGTACAGGAAATCCCCCAGACTTTTTCCGTGTAGGTTTTGAAGAATATCTGGTAGAGGCGATATCCAAAACGATTAATAACCCATTGTTCAAAATTTTCCTCCTGGGCATTTGGAAACACCTTAACTTTGGCATAACTGAAACAGACCAGAAGAGCTTCCACCACCCCCAGTCCGGCCAACGCATTAGTGGCCTTAAGCGGATAGTCAAAAAAATGTTGGTTGTAATGGATTCGGCTTATACGAGGTCGAAGGAGAAAGTTGTCACCGAGAATTTCATGCCATAACTCTGTGACCATCGGCATTTTCGAAAAAAACCGGTGGCCGCCGATATCAAAACGAAAGTCTCGGTAGTTGACCGTTTGTGATATGCCCCCTACCTGTTTCCCGGCCTCGAGGATAAGAGAGGAAGAACTGTTTTTCCCGAGTTCATAAGCGGCCGTAAGGCCTGCAGGACCGGCGCCGATTACCACGACGGGATGAGATGCCACTACTGCCTCCCTGACGGTCTCTTAATATCAAAGGATTCAGGGACAAGAGCCGGCATCGTCGACCCCTTCCGGTTGCCCCCAGAAAAAACATGCCGTGCCAGGCCTATGGCAAACGCCAAGCCACTATACAAATAGTACAGCCAATGCCAGGGAACACTCTGAAGGGCAAACCGGACTCCACGTTTT
>JAUIKP010000272.1 GCA_030430725.1 Nitrospiria bacterium | reverse complement strand
CCTGGAATCTGTCTTTGTCGCCTGGAAAAACGGGATTGCGCCATTCCGTTCAATGCTCTCTACCTTCTTGGAGGAACCTGAAGCGGGAACCTTTTCGTTGTATTGAGGCTTGTGGAGCCAGCGAGACCTTTCTCCCAACATGAATTGGAAGCGCTTGCACGGCGGCCTCCAAATTTCACTTGGATCACAATTCTCTCCCGTCTTCAGCTGGCGACTCACCGCTGCCGCAGGCATGCCCTTTGGCACGGATCTGAAAGAAGTCTTGATGAACGGGAATGCGATAGCCTCCACCAAGGAGGGCAAAGTGGGACTGAATATAGGCTTCGACGTCTTTTCGTCTGGGAGCCTGCTCGATACTGAGCAGATTGAGCATGAATTCGGCGACGGCGTAGGTGGAGGATAGGTCGGGAGTGTCGACATGTGCCGGATCGAGGGTGGTCATGACCTCGTACTGGTTGCCGTGCTTGGCGCGGAACTGGTCCACCGTCCTATGAAGTTCAAACCGGTGGGAGAAGAAATGATGAAACATGTTCATGCAGCCACTCTCGCGATTCTGTAGGACGATAATGGTGATGCCGGTCGGAGACATCCAGGAAACGAGACGTTCGAGGTGGGTGAGCCATTCATCGGTGGGTATGTAATAGAATGTATGCGAGGAGAGCACCAAATCGCCCGGAGCGGATGGCTGAGCGGACAGGATTGGCAGACCTATGGCTTCCACAGTTGGAACGGTCTGTTGAAGTTGATTCAGCAGATACATGTTTGGTTCGATGGCGATAGTGCGGTTGAAAGCGGCGGTGAAGGCGCGGGTGAGTTCGCCATTGCCGGCCCCGGCGTCGACGAACACCTGTCGAACCGGCAGATCGTCAACGACTTGCTGCAGCCAACGTTTTGCGTTCCGTTTCTGGTCGGTATGATTCAGGAAAATTTGAAAGGCCTGCTTGTAGTCCTCCCCCTGGGAATCAAAGATGCGAATGCGTTCCTGGTCGGTCATCGTCAGTGCCTCCGGTGATTTCCTGTATAAAACGAATTTCTTAAAAATTCCTGGAACATACACGGATTATTTCATGTTTCCGGTTTCCAGATCATAAAATAAAAGGGAGGTGGGAACCAGGGAAATTGACTTCCGGGAAAATTAAACCCTTCAATGGAAAAAATGCTATCTGGACAGCAGTAATTTCACATTGTGATATATGAGAGAAAACATGGGGTTTTGGCCATCCTACCTATTTCCTGATCGTGGTAAATAGCGCTGGGAGTCCTCGATTCGTTTTCGTGAATCATCCCCTTTCCTTTTTCTACAGAAATTTGTAGGGTTAGAGCAAATTTGAAGCTTGATAATAGCCAATTATGTGCGGTCGCTTCACACGCAAAGAGAATTTCCAGCATTTGGCTGAACAGCTGGGCCTGAAAGTCCTCCCGCCATTGAGTCCCCGTTACAACATTGCCCCATCGCAGTTAGTGGCCTGCGTGCGCACCAACCCTGAATCACGACAATGCGAATGCGTGGAATTACAGTGGGGACTGGTGCCCTCCTGGGCCAAGGATTCCAATATAGGCAATAAGTTGATTAATGCCCGCGGAGAGACTGTGGCGGAGAAGCCGGCTTTCCGCAAAGCGTTTAAACACCAACGCTGTCTGGTCTTAGCGGATGGCTTTTATGAATGGAAACAAGAAGGGAAAACAAAACAACCCTATTACGTTCGATTCAAAGATCATCGGCCATTTGCCTTCGCGGGCTTGTGGGAACGGTGGGAGAAAGACGAGGCCGACCCTTTGGAAACCTGTACCCTCATTACGACCGGTCCCAATAGTGTGATGGAACCAATCCACCATCGCATGCCGGTTATTTTGGCCTCTAAGGACTTTGCCAACTGGCTTGATTCCTCTTTGCAAGCGGTTGAGCGAATTAACGTCTTGCTCAGACCGTTTCCCCCCGAGGAGATGGAAGCCTATCCCGTCAGGCAGCTCGTGAACAATCCCAGAAATGACCGGCCTGAATGTGTGGTTCCTATCTAATGAGGGAGCGAACTCGGCAGGCATGCCGCCATTCTGGAGCAATGAGCAGATGGTCAGGCGAACCTTAAGAATTGGAAAAACAGGCCTGAATCCTAGTTAGTCGTGAATAAATCTGTGAAGTTCTCATCTGGATGTTCATGGGGATATTTTGGGGAACGACAGCAAGTGGGATTTGATCAAAACTTTCTGGGAACATGACAATTCCAGATTGTGATGGCAATCTAATTCCTTATGTTTGTTCTATAGTACCCACCCATTTTAGTAATTCTCATTTTTCAAGTGGGAGAAAGGAAATGTCCAATCTAATTTTGGCATAAGGCCTGTCCTGCTCGCTTCGTTTTTGGGAAGGACCCACCATGGCCAATTTGTCTCCATTGTCCCCCATCACGCTTTCCTTCCTTTTACGATTCTCTCTCTCATGGTTTGTGGACGGTTAATTTACAAGACCGTTCCCTTTGTAACATCTTTTTTTAATCGAAAGTCCGGTCAAGCAAGGGTTTCTGTCAGTTGGTCGGCGCATCCTGCCGTGGTACCTATAAGCATATAGAGAGTGTCATCCCCCGATCAGGATAAATCTCAAAAACCAAAATGGAGGATTTATGAAAATGTACACCTTGAAGACTGTTTTGTCTTTCTCCCTGTTCTTGGTGTTCTCCCTGGGAATAGGGGGGACATGGGCTTTTGCCCAAGGACCTGAAACTTCGAAAGACTCAGCCGCATTTTCAGACGTAGGTCCTTCCCTTAAAGAACTGGGTGAAGCCCAACGGGACATAGATCGATACGAAGAAGCACAAGACAATTTTAATGAAAATGTTGATCAATTCATGAATGACCGAATGCGTTACAACGAAGCCAGAGCCAAATTTGATCGAGCCAGATCAATTTATGAGCAGGAAGAGCATCGGTTTAACAAAACCTATGAAAAATTCAGCAGAGATCGTGATCGGTATTTGGAAGCACGAGATAAATTTGTGGGTGCCCGAGAGAGATTTCAAGATGCACGAAGTAATTTTTTTGGGAGTTCGATTAATGCGTCCAGCCGGTCTAATGCCGGACGAATGACGGAAAGGCCTGATGGCCGATAAGGATAAAAGTTGGCCTTCCCAGCACATGCGGAAGAAATTTTTCTCACGATTACCTATAAAAAAGGAGTGATGTTTATGAAACAATTACAAAATATGGGATTCGTCGTTTGTCTTTGTCTTGCCTCCTTGATGGTGGCATGCGCGGGCGGGCCTCAATCGGAAAGTTTTGGAGAGCATATTGATGATAGTGTCATAACGACCAAGGTTAAAACCGCTCTCTTGAGTGATCCGGAAGTGTCTGGCATGGATATTAATGTAACGACTTTTAAAGGACGGGTTCAATTAAACGGCCTTGTAAATAATGCTCAGCAAATCGACCAGGCCGCCCAATTAGCACGGGAAGTCGGTGGAGTGGTGGCAGTTGAGAATAACCTGTCCATTAAGTAAAGAAAGCATGGCATGTTATTTCAGTGTGAAGTGCGCGAGGTTTTCTAATCCGAGGACATGTCGATGATGCACATAGTTATAGGAATAGGTGGAATCATTTCATTGATGATCTCGATGGGTTGCGCCAGCACCCCCCTTCATGAGAGCACTGGAGAATACCTTGATGACAGTGTCATTACGACGAAGGTGAAGACCGCCCTTCTCCGATGTCCCCTGGTGTCAGGTACCGATGTTCATGTCGAAACATTTAAAAATCGGGTTCAGCTGAGTGGGTTTGTAGATGAAATGAAACAAGTTGAACAAGCGATCCTCTTATCGCGAGAGGTCGAGGGGGTTGGGTTGGTTGAGAACCGAATAAGTATCAAATGAGGGGGAAATTTACGAAAACCCTCACCGATTATAGAATGTGATCGGCGTTTGCTGGTAAAATGAATATATGCGTTGTTGGATCTTCATCGGAGTACTGATCGCCAGTGGTTTTTTCTCAGGCCCTGAGGCTTGGGGGCTGGAATTTACTGCAGATCAAATCCTCAAGTTCGGGCGTCATACTCAAAAGGCCAATCTGTACTATCGGGATGACCGGTGGCGGTTGGAGCATCGGTCGATGGGGCCGGTCAATGTCACCATTGTGCGTAAAGACAAGCAACTCATGTGGCTGCTGCTTTCCCGCGTAAGACATTTCAAGACGCTCCCCTATGATCCTGCTCAGGAGCCAAAATTGAGTAAGCATCTGGAAGGAGAGATCTCGCGCGAAGAGATCGGCACGGAGACGCGCGAGGGCCATCCGACGATCTTATACGAGGTGACGGTGCAGGAGGGCGATCAGATTAATGTTTACTACCAATGGTTCGCCACCGACATTCAGTTCCCGATGCAGTTGACCAGGAAGGACGGAAGCTGGAGTGTCGAGTATCGACATGTGAAACTGCGGCCCGTAACCGATTATTTATTTCAACTGCCAGTCAATTTCCAGCCTCTGGAAGAGTTTGCTCCCCCGAAGAAAAAAGAATCCTAAATGCCTGCGATGCCGTCATCTATCCGTTCAAATGCGGGATGGCCTCTGCCGGCTGCATTATTCTTCTGACTATCTGTTTTTCTGCTTTGCACAGAGTTTTGCTGTTCGCTCAGTGTGACAGGGGGGATTGCCGACATCCATATTTGTACAGAAAAGGTGTTAACCGATCACCTGCAGATGCTGCACTGTCAGTGTGGTGGCGGTGAAGTCTTCTTCCACCAAGCCCTCCAGAAGAAGCGGCCGTTCGTTTGTGAGTAACGGTCCGTATCGTTGAAATATTTCGGGGAATAGCGTGGCATCGTAAAGTGCCGTGGTATCTTCCAGCGTGATAAATTCCATGGGCTTGCCATGTTTCGTCGAGGCGGCTTTTTCCGTGATCAGCCAGCCAACCATCATGATCCGACGGCCGATATGCCTAGCCATCTCTGTCGCCGGAGTAATCTGCAGGCTTTGCAAGTGTCTCGCGTAGAGCGTCAGCGGATGGCAACGGAGAGGGAAGCCGAAGAGCTCAATCTCATGCTGGATGAGGCGGTCTGTGTCATATTCATTCGGAATCGGGAGCCGACGAACGGTTGGCAATAACGGGGTGGGGTGGGGTGTAACTGATCTGGATGAGGAGATGCCACAGATTGGATGCTCGGCGTAGACCCGCCAGAGCAGGCCGGGACGGGTGACCTCACCGGCAATGGCATCGAAGCAACCTGCCAGAACCAGTAACCGGGTCTGGGCCGGTTCGGGGTTGAGTCTACTCAAAAAAT
>JAUIKP010000271.1 GCA_030430725.1 Nitrospiria bacterium | reverse complement strand
TGCAAAAGACCAAAATCATCTGCACGATCGGACCGGTGACCGAATCCTATGAGATGCTGCGCAAAATGTATGACGCTGGCATGAACATCGTGCGGTTGAATATGTCCCATGGCACCCACGAATCCCATGCCAAAGTGATCAAACACATTAAGACGCTCAATACCAAGGTTCCCTTTCCTATTCCGATTCTTTTAGATACTCAAGGCCCAGAAATCCGGACCGGAGATTTATCGATTGATCTCAATCTCAAGGAAGGCACGATCGTTTCGATTTCTGCGCGGGGACCGATGGATGTGGAGGAAAGCTCTATTCACATCAACTATGCCGACTTAATGGAATCCGTGAATGTCGGCGATAAGATTACCGTGGATAACGGGTTGATCAATTTTGAGGTCCTTGAAAAACAGGATCGCCTCATGCAGTGCCGGGTCCTGGATGGGGGGGTCTTGAAAAGCAAACGCCATGTCAATTTACCGGGGATCCGCGTCAACCTCCCTGCGATTACGCAAAAGGACGAAAAGGATATCGCCTTTGGTTTAGCCGCCGATGTGGATTTCATTGCGCTGTCCTTTGTTCGGGAAGCGAAGGATATCCAGCAATTGAAACAACTGATGGGGCCCAAAGTGGGGAGGGTGAAAATTATTGCCAAGATTGAAGATCAGGAAGGGGTTCGCAATCTGGAAGATATCATCCGGGAATCGGATGGCATTATGGTGGCTCGCGGAGATTTGGGGGCAGAAATCAACCTGGAGGATCTGCCGAATGTGCAACGCAGAATTGTGCGACTCTGCGCGGAATCCGGCAAACGCGTGATTGTGGCAACCCATCTCCTGGAATCGATGATCCATAATCCCATCCCCACGCGGGCCGAGGTCACTGATGTGGCCAATGCCATCTATGAGGAGGTGGACGGGGTGATGTTATCCGGAGAAACCACGGTCGGAAAATATCCGCTGAAATGCATCGAGTATTTGCGAAAAATCTCCATCAAAACCGAAGCCATTCCAGGTTTGCAATTTGCGAAACAGTTAAGGCTGACAACCGACAAACAACAATTAGCCACCGCTGCCGTTCAGCTCGCGGAAGGATTACGCGCCAAAGGGATTGTCGTGATCACCCGACGTGGTATCATGGCGGATTTGGTCTCGAATTGTCGTCCATTTTCCACGAACATTTATGCTTTCACGAACGGGAGTCAATCCCGTCGAACGATGACGCTCAATCGAGGCGTCTATCCCTTCCGGATCGATTTTAGTTCAGACCCTGAGAAAACGTTACAAACCGCATTTCGAATTTTAAAAGTCCGTGAACATTTCCAAACAGGAGACAAGGTCGTGATTATCTCAGACGTGTTGGCTCAAGAGCGGGTTGATGGGATTCAAATCCGAGCTATTCCCTAATGGAGGCCGTTTGGTCAGCACAGCTGACCGCCAGGAATATCGGTTCATATTATGGCCCTCCCTGACAGCTTCCTGTAGGAAGGCTTCAAAGAAGAGCCAATACTTTTTTCTAAACCTGGCCGGGTGAGAGAGGTTAGATTCTTCGGATAGCCAGAAGAATCATGGAAATAAGCCAGGCAAAAAAAACAATATTGATGAAAAATCCTTCCATTCTTTTCTTATCGGCTTATCAGCTCCTAAAGTTAAGTTTTTTCTTGTTCTCTGATATTCCTGCTTCATTTTTCACTCGTTTCCGCCATTTTAGCCCAAAAATCCATTTGGACCTTTGACCATTCACCACACCAGGGATGCTTTTGGGCCTTGGAGACGTTGTTCCATGTACATGGAAAAGGGTGAGAAGACACCCATCAGGTACGCACAAACTACGACGTCGGTGAAGACAGGGTCTTCTGCCTGAACGGCTGAACCGGGAGCGACACGATATGATCCAGGAGGGTATCCGCAAGCTGTCGTTTCGGCATTCGCGGGATGTGATGCGGGGCAGTACCCGGCGTGAGCACATGCACCTCGTTGGTATCATTTCCAAAAGCAGACTGCTCTCCGCCGACGTGATTCACAATCAGCATATCCAGATGTTTGGCGGCAAGCTTTGCCTGTCCATGCTCAATAAGATGGTCTGTTTCCGCTGCAAAGCCAATCAGGCGTTGGTGTGTACGCTGCGCAGAGAGTGCCATTAAAATATCCGGCGTCCGCTCCAAATCCAATTTCTCGCCTTGCCATTGGTCTTTTTTTACTTTCTGTGCATGCGCCTGTTTGGGACGAAAATCTCCCACCGCAGCCGTCATCAAGAGCGTGGTCGCCCATTCAAATCGTGCCGTGAGCGCCTGTAACATATCTTCTGCGGTGACCACCGGAATCACCGTCACGTTCTTCGGAGCCACTAACCGGGTGGGACCGGTCACTAAGACCACCTCAGCCCCACGTGCGGCGGCGGCCTCGGCCAAGGCAAATCCCATTTTGCCTGATGATCCGTTACTGATAAATCGCACAGGATCAATGGGTTCCTGGGTAGGCCCTGCCGATATCAAGACACGCTCCGCTTGCCAATCCGTTCGGCGATGCACCAGGTCTACTGCAGTCGACATGATGCGTTCCTCCGCAGCTAAACGCCCCTGTCCCCATTCTCCGGATGCCAACGACCCGACTTCCGGCTCGACCAGGACGACCCCTCGATGACGGAGGGTCTGAGCATGGGCTTGGACCGCCGGATGGTTCCACATCTCTCCATCCATCGCGGGACAAATCATCACCGGGCATTGGACGGTAAGGGAAAGGGTTCCGAGCAAATTGTCGGCTAACCCCAATGCCAACTTGGCTAACGTGTTCGCGGTACAGGGAGCCACGATCAACAAATCGGCTTGTTCCGTCAAGGACAGGTGTTTCATGTCCTGATGGCCGGCAAAGACATCACTGGCCACCGGATTGTGTGACAGCACTTCAAATGTCAGAGGGGCGATGAACCGGGTGGCTGAATCGGTCATGACCACATGCACACCGGCACCGGCTTGCGTCAGCAGACGTAAGAGTCCGACCGCCTTATAAGCCGCAATGCTTCCCGTCACCCCCAGGATAATCCGCTTACCTGCTAATCCGGTGCTCATTTTCTGCATTCTTCAGTGTAATCGCCTATGCTTCCTCAGGTTCGACCACCGTGCCAAGATGTTGAGCCGTGTCATCAATATACACACTCAATTCTTTTTTGATCTCTTGAGCGTTTTCATCCGGCTGTGCGTAAAGAGCCGGATCAATGGGGCGTTCACTCGCGCGTTTGGCATTTTTAATGGCCTCTTTGGCTTCCTGGCCAATTAAATACGGAACCTGCTTATTGAGCACCTCTTCCAAGGCCCTTGAGGTGTCTTTCGAAAATTTACTGGCCCCATACGGTTCCCCACCCCGAACCAATTGTTTGGCCCGTTGGGCGGCAATCAGCACAATCCGATACCGCGAATCAAATTCTTTTTGGTGATGTTGGGGTAATAATGATAATGCATCCATTGAATATCCTCTTTCCTTTCTGTGAAAAACCCACGGTCATGGTGAATAGTCTACACAAAACAATCCCATCAATGCAGCAATTATCGAAACACATGTGCGGCATCGATACGAGTGGTTCGCACGCGTTCCGCCAGAATGACGGATTGGAGTTCCTGGATGGCCTGCTCCAAGGTTTCATTGCGAATCGTATAGTGGTATTCCGAATAGCTCCGCATCTCATCCTGGGATTTCTGAAACCGACGCTCCTGTTCGTCCGTTGTATCCGTCGCTCGTTCAACCAGACGGGTCCGAAGCACTTCTAATGAAGGAGGCAGAATAAATACGGTCACGGCTTTTTGAAGAGTTTTCATGACCTGCCGCGCACCCTGGACATCGATGTCCAACAAAATATCCGTGTTCGAACCGGACTCCTGCTCCAACTCCTTCCAGGGTGTTCCGTATAATCGTCCATAGACTTCGGCATATTCAGCAAACGCGTGCTCGGCAATCTTTGTGTGAAACTCCGTTTCCGAAATAAACTTGTACTCCTTGCCATCCGTTTCGCCTGACCGTGGCTTCCGCGTGGTGTAGGAAACCGAAAGGCGAATGTCGGGAATTGTCTTCAAAATATGGCGGCAGAGCGTTGACTTCCCCACTCCAGAAGGCCCCGATACAACAAATAACAATTTTTTTCCCGTCCCCCCCACCGTTCCTCCCACGTTATAACATCGAGTGGTTATTCAATATTTTGGACTTGTTCACGGATTTTTTCTAATTCACTCTTTAACTCCACAACCTGCCCGGATATCTCCGAGTCGCTCGCCTTTGATCCAATGGTATTGACTTCCCTTCCCATTTCCTGGAGAAGAAAATCGAGCCGCTTGCCCACCGGGCCTTTGGATTTGAGTGTGGAACGAAATTGTGTCACATGACTTTGCAACCGGGTTAATTCTTCCGTCACGTCCGATCGTTCCGCCAACATGGCTATTTCTTGAGCAATTCGATCGTCGTTCACCCGCTCGCCTTCTACTAATTTGGCGACACGAGCTTTCAAACGATCAGCGGACACCTGCAGTGCGGAAGGAATGCGTTGCTGAACCACATGAAGCCGTTCTTCGACAATCTGAACCCTTTGCAAGAGATCTTTTTGTAAAGCCGTGCCTTCTTTCTTGCGCATTTTTTCTAAATCCGTCAATGCACGCTGGACCAACCCCTCAATGACCTTCGGCACATCCCTGATCACGGGGGACTCCTCACTTGTGGAAAATAGATCCCGAAACCCTGCCACCACATTCACATCTACCGTTCCACTCAGCTTGAATTCCCCTTGCAACTCCCGCAACCCTTGAATATACCGTTGTGCCATGGCGCGATCTAATTGGACCGTCTTAATGGCTCCAGACCCTCCACCATTCATGGTCACGGTCAATTCAATACGACCACGCTGGCAGGTTCGCTTGACGTGCTCTTTCAGTTCCAACTCCATGTGAGAAAGAGCCTTCGGCAGACGCACCATCATCTCGCAGAACCGATGATTTACCGAACGAACTTCAACCCCCACCATGGTTCCCTGACAAAGGGACTCTCGTTTTCCAAAACCGGTCATACTTTTCATGTTGGCTTTCGTTTTCCTTCCCATCCACAGTCTGAATCGAGCACACAATGAGCACACTTTGGCGTTCTGGCTAAACACACATATCGCCCATGAAGCAGGAGGCGTTGTGCCCCGTTCGTCCATTTCGATTGGGGTAGGAGGCGCTGAAGATCCTCTTCAATTTTGGTCGGGTCTTGGCTTCTCGTGAATCCGAGGCGATTGGCTACCCGTTTCACATGAGTATCTACCACAACG
>JAUIKP010000270.1 GCA_030430725.1 Nitrospiria bacterium | reverse complement strand
CCCTTCGACCGCCAATTGCTCATGGGCTTGCACACACAATGGCACTTCGCTTCCCGTTCCAAGTAATAACACCTCTGGGCATCCATCGGACGGGTCTGCCAACACATAGGCACCTTTGGCCACGCCCGACGCAGACGCATATTTCATGCGATCTAAGGTGGGAATCGCCTGCCGCGAGACAATCATAATCACCGGTTCGTGCCGCAGTTCCATAATCACCTTCCACGCTTCGGCAATTTCGTTGGCATCTCCAGGGCGAAACACAATTAACCCGGGAATCGCGCGAAGCGAAGAGATTTGTTCAATAGGCTGGTGTGTCGGTCCATCTTCTCCCACCCCAATGGAATCATGAGTAAAGATATGCACCACAGGAATTTCCATCAAGGCACTTAACCGGATGGCCGGTCTGGCATAATCGCTAAAGATAAGAAACCCTGAGCCATAGGGGCGAACTTTTGACAAAGACAGGCCATTCAAAATCGCGCCCATCGCATGTTCCCGAACACCAAAATGGATATTCCGTCCTGATGAATTGCTGCCGGTCAAATCTCCGGCTCCCTCAAATGTTAATCGAGTCTTCGTGGAGGGAGCCAAATCTGCGGCCCCACCGAAGAACCAGGGAATAGTGGCAGCTAAGGCATTCAATACGATTCCAGACACTTCCCGACCGGCAAGACCCTTGGCATCAGGCGGAAAAACAGGAACGTTACGGTCCCAACCCACGGGCAATTGTCTATGTTGCATGTGATACAAGTGGCCGGCCAATTCCGGATATTTGACTTGATAGTCTGCAAAGCGGGCCATCCAGGCAGTCCGCAACGCTTTGCCTCGTTTCCCGATACCCTGCTGGAAATGGGCGGGCACCTCTTCGGGAACAAGAAATCGGGCGTCTTCCGGCCAACCATAATAGCGTTTGGCTAACCGGATTTCTTCTTCACCCAACGGTTCACCGTGCGCTGAATGCGTGTCCTGTTTATTCGGAGCTCCATACCCTATATGGCTATCCACAATGATCAGGGTCGGACGATCTGATTCCTTCAAAAATGTGCCAAATGCGCGATCCAGCATACTGAGATCATTGGCATCCCCCACACGAGTCACATTCCAGCCATAGGCGATAAACCGGGTGGCCACATCCTCTGTAAAGGCCAAATCCGTATGGCCTTCAATGGTGATCTTATTGTTGTCATAGATCCAACAGAGGTTCGACAATTTGAGGTGTCCGGCAAGAGATGCCGCTTCCGAGGATACCCCTTCCATCAAACATCCATCGCCACAAATGGCATACACATTATAGTTAAACATTTCAAAATCGGGTCGATTGAAATACCCGGCCATCCATCGTTCCGCAATCGCCATGCCGACACTGGTTGCGACGCCCTGGCCTAATGGACCGGTCGTCGTTTCGATACCCGATGTCCAACGATACTCAGGATGCCCAGGACATTTACTCTCTAATTGCCGAAACTGTTTAATATCGTCCAACGTCACGGAGAGCTCACCCAATTGCTCATATTGCCCATTTACCGATTTCACCCCACAGAGATGCAGCAGGGAGTAGAGCAACATTGACGCATGCCCGGCTGAGAGAACAAACCGATCCCGATTCGGCCAGATGGGATCGTCTGGATCCGAACGCAAGATTCGATTCCAGAGCCAATAGGCCACAGGAGCCAGGGCCATCGGAGTACCGGGATGCCCGGAGTTCGCGGTTTGCACCGCATCCATCGATAAGGTACGAATGGTGTTAATACAGAGCTGGTCCAGCGAATCGCATGCGGGTTTCATTCTTGCTCCTTCATTATTCATAATAAGTAAGCTATTTTTGGTGACGAGGGTTTATTTTTTGTGAGATACGGTGAGTATGAACATCCTATCATAGCTCATTCCTCCACTCTACATTTTTACCCAATAGGTTCTTAAGCAATCGGTCATGTCGGCTCTATAGGAGTAACAGAAAGTTTACCTCTGGTTAACGTTTAAAAGAGCGTAGTGTCATGAGTTGCTAATCCCATGAACCTATCTTTATGATTCATTTTCATGAAAGTCCATCTCAGCCATCCCACCCGCGACGTGGTCATCCAAGGCCCCAAACGGGTTGCCGACGTTTTCAAAGAACTCAATTTAATTCCTGAGGCCTTTCTGATCATACGGGGACAGGATCTTTTGACCGAAGACGAAACCGTGGCGGACGGGGATAGCATTGAAATCCGCCCGGTCATTTCCGGGGGGTAAACTCATGCGCTGCCGAAAATGTCCAAAGCGGGCGGTATTGGGATTACCACGGCACAATACGGCGTTTTGCGGAGATTGTCTCACGGAATTTGTCCGAACCCAGGTGCAACGAGCCATAAAGGCTCAACAAATGTTTTCTCCTGATGATCGCGTTCTGGTCGCCGTATCTGGAGGAAAAGACAGCCTGACCCTTTGGGAAATTCTTCTAAAATTAGGCTATCGGGTCGATGCCTTGTATGTGGATTTGGGCATTCCAGGGTATTCCAGCCGATCAAAAGAAAAAGTCGAACAGTTTGCCAAAGTGGTGGCTGACCCCTGCGGATCCCAACTCACTATTCATGCCGTGGAAGAAGATGCGGGAGCGGGAATTAAAGAAATAGCCAATCTGATCAAACGCCCCACATGCTCAGCCTGTGGCACGATTAAACGGTATCAGTTTAACCGGGTGGCCTGGCAAAACCATTACGACGTCATGGCCACCGGGCATAATTTAGATGATGAGGCAGCCAGACTTCTGGGCAATGTCCTTCAATGGCAAGAGGAATATTTGCAGAAACAGTCGCCAACCCTTCCAGCCTCCCTCGAAGGTTTTGCGAAAAAAGTAAAACCGCTCTACAGAATGACCGAACGGGAAATTGCCGCCTATGCCGTGGTCAACCGGATTGACTACCTCGTCGAAGAATGCCCGATGGCTAAAGGCGCAAAGATGTTGGTGTATAAAGAGGCCCTTAATCGTCTAGAAGCGGAATCCCCAGGAACCAAACAACGGTTTTATTGGGGATTCCTTGATAGACAGGAAAAATCGTCTTCTGTGGCCTCATCTATGAGTCAGATCGACCAAACCACCTTGCAACCCTGTACCGTGTGCAGCCAACCCACGACTGCGGGAACCTGTTCCTTTTGTCGCATGATGGCTCGCGCCAAAACGACTGTGAAATAGGTTCCCTTTTTTGCAAGGCCATACTCGAAGGCCTTCAGAATATCGACGTCGGATCGCCAGGACCACGCAGACACCCGCTTTCCCCCTGCTCATCTACAATTTGGCTTAACTGCCAATGTAAACGTTACGGAGCATAACGAGCCCGGAACCATTTTCATGGTTTCCCTTCCCACGTTACCAATAAAAAAGAGGATCCCGGAAATTTGGCCCTTCAACTAAAAATTGCAGGGATTTTGTCGACGTGGAGTTATTCAGGGAGTTCGATGCTGCCCCCTTCGAGGTCGGCATCGATGCCGGTCAGCTCCATTTTATTACCAACCCGCCACCATTCCGTGGAGACTTCGGACAAGGTGCCTTTCGAGGTATAAAATTTCGCAGCAGGGATGGCCACGGCTTCGTGAGGCTTTTTGTGAATTTCCATGACGAGGGTTTTCAGGGTCGTATCTTCCACCTTGACGCTATCCGGCAACTCCGTGAGGACAAACCGATCCCCAGGGTTGTGTTCCCAGACGTTGCGTTGCAATTTGGCCACTTCCGTTCCCGTTGGCATATACACCCCCATACTCAATGCCAGCTTACTCTCCTTTTCCAACCACTCAATACGAAGTTGTTCTTTGCCGTGAGCGATAAAGACGCCATCGGTATTCCGAAGGGTATTATTTCCCAGTTCGATATCCATCGTTTCCTAGTCCTTTCTCGGGCGACCATCCGTGAGTGTCCGATTATTCACAATAGACCCTGAGAGTTCAAGTCAAGGAATATTTCCACAAAATCAACCCCTTTCTCCCCTACCGTTCCAACGGGTTCATCTGGTCGGATCCACTACTCTGGCCCTTCAAGAACATCAGGCAAATAAGGCCAAAAACAATCCAGAGAATTTCTCGCAATCGTCGAATAAGCGCGAAGGTAATTCCCGTCACCTCCGAATAACCAAAAGTCATCAACAGTAAGGTATATCCCCCTTCTTGTGCACCCAGGCTTCCCGGAATGAAAAATGTTCCGCCTTTAATGAGCACCGTCAGCGCCGCAATAGAGAGGGCTACCCACACATCGATCCCCACACCAAGAAAGTAGAGAATGGCATATACCTCAAGCGTTTCCATCATCCACGCCAAAAAAAATACGGCCAAGGCCGCAAAAAAGGTCTGCCGGTGCTGAGAATAAAACCCTCTCACCGTACTGTCCAGCTCCTGTAATTGAGGTTCCCGTTTTTCAAGAAAGGAGAACCTGATACCACATGCTCGTAATAGGCCCAAGCACCCCATACCGAGACCATGGCGCTGGAGCAACACAAACAGCCCGACGCCAAACGCTAAGACTCCCACACTGACCAACATCGCCATCCAGTAATGCCCTGAATCCCCAATTATCCAAAAAGCCAACACTAATCCCAACAAGATAAACAGCACTTGGGCGAGGGTCATGGTGGTTTTCGCGGTTATCACGGACGCCAACCCATCCACCATTGACACCCCGTATCGTTTTAGAAGATAGGCCTTCAAGGGCTCCCCACCGACATAGGCAGTGGGAGTTGTGACATTCACGGTTTCGCCGGCCATCCGGATGGCAAATAACCGCATGAACCCGACATTGCGAGCATGAGAACCCAGGGTAAGTTGCCATCCCAAGGCTTCTAGTCCATATACCAGTATCATGGGAAGGAGGATGAGGCCGAAATGTAGGAGACCTAATTGAGAAACGGTATGCTGAATTGGTTCGAGGCCGATGTGGAGAACAATCCCGACCAGAGCCGCAAGGCCGACGACCAGGAAAAGCAGTTTAAGCACGAGGGATGAGACTGCGGCGAAGCATCCAGGCCATCGACATGACAAAGAGCCACGAGCCAATCGCGGCCAGGGCCAAAAACCAGTGCAGGAAGCCAAAACCAGCACTCAGCAATACCAAAATGGAAAAATCGCGATTGGCGACATTACCCAACATAAATTCAATATTGGCTCGCTCCTGATCTGTGAGTTGTCGAATGTCACGAGGACGAGCACGCAAGTGCCGCGCATGATTGACTAACAGCAACGACACGACATTGGCTAGGACCGCTGAGGCCCCAAGCAGAAGGGGAAGTTGCGTATGCTCCCAGGGCCCGTGGAGAAACGCCCCGC
>JAUIKP010000269.1 GCA_030430725.1 Nitrospiria bacterium | reverse complement strand
CATGAAAATTCAGACGAGTCGGTTCGGTATGTTGGATGTGTCCGATGACACGCTTTTAACTTTCCCATTTGGACTCGTAGGGTTCCCAGCTTTCCGACGATATGTGGTGCTCGATCCGCCGGAGGATGCCGATTATCAGTGGTTCCAGTCCGTGGATGAACCGAGCTTAGCTTTTGTGATTATGAACGTGCATCTCTTGCAGCCTGATTTTCGCACCAGGCTATCTGAAGAAGGACTGGCGGAATTAGACATGACTTCCACGGATTCAATTTCAATCATGGTCCTCGTCACGATTCCCTCCGATCAGCCGGATCAGGCGACGGCGAATCTTCGTGCCCCTCTCGTTGTGAATGAACGAACAAGACACGGGAAACAACTGATTCTTCATGAATCAATCCCCTTGCGCTATCCATTATTTCAAGGTTCTACTCAATGCCAAACTTACTCCGGGGTGGCGACTGAGGCCGCATCGGTGTAATGAAATGCACTCACACCACCGGCACAACAGGGCCAGACGGGTGTGGCGCTTATGATGTCAGGACGATTTTTCTTCATGTGATTTTTACCCCAAAGCCAAGGAAGGCACCATGCTCATACTCACCAGAAAAATTGATGAAGCCATTCGATTAGGAGATGACATTCGCATTGTCCTCGTGCAAATTAAAGGAGGACAGGTGCGACTTGGGATTGAATGCCCGTCGCATGTCCGTGTTCTTCGGGAAGAATTATATGAAGCCGTCCGTCAAGAAAATCTGAATGCCGTATCCTCGGATCCGAAGCATTTGGCTCACCTACCCAGACAGAAAAAACCTCAGGCTAAACCACCAGAACAAACCTAATCAGATTAGGCCCCCGTTCTTCGTTTTTTGTGGTGATTCCTCATTGGGTTATTCCAGAACATTGTGAGCTCTGCCTAAAAATAGCTCCCCCGTTATTTGAGCTGGGGGTGGTTCAGGGAGGGCTTGGTTAAGAGGATAAGCAAGGATTGTCTCGGACCAGATTGCCCCATCTTATGAGCCCGAAGCGGTTCTCCATCTGTTTGCCAAAGCCACCTTGTGAGAAGGACACGATTGGTCGCAGCAAGGGTAAATCGAGAATGGCTAAAATGCGGCATTGCCGAAAGTGACTGCTGATCTGCAAACCCGTCTTGGGTGCAAAGGCAAGAAGAAATCCTGGTACGTGGCGAGGGAATATATCTGTTTGGATTTACAGACAGAGCTGATCCACAAAGTGGCAACGACATCCGCCAATCGACCGAATGCCCAAGGCTTAAAACATGTCTGGCCCTCACCGGGAGCGATCGAGAGGGATCAATCCTAGGGTAGGGCCCGTGCTACACCCATCCACCGTAGCTGTCACCTTTCGGACATCCAACGGAACAACATCGACCCCAAAACGAGACCGTAATCGCTGGCTACCAATCTGCGAAAGTCCGATGAGCGAATCTGTTCCTATCGCCTAAAGCGCAAGTGCTTGGGGCTTTGCCAATACTTAATTTGCGGCCTTCCTTCAGGGTAGACCATTTATTTTTAGTCGGTTGCGTTCCCTCAAGGCAGAGATGGTGTCCGTACTACCCGAGGCAGATCTCCACGGATTTCACCGACCAAGGAGGGGAATACCCTCACAGTCTCAGAAATCGTGATCTCCAGCCGTGAACTCAGTACGGGGATGGAGACCCAATAGGCCTTGATTGAAAGAGGATAGAGGATCATCGTCGCACGAGTAGATCGTATTCGGCCATATTCCATAGTTCCATAAAGGCCATGGCTCTATTGGTCCCATCGGTTTCTTCAGTCCTGTGTTCGATCAGCGTTTCTCTTGTTAGGCAAAAAAATCCGGGTTTGTTTGCAATGAATTCCTAGTAGATGAAAAATTTTCGGAAGACCTGGAATTCACCCGCATTGGGAGCTGGATCCCTGCCGTTGTGACTTGAACTGCATGGCATAAAACTTGAATTTCTTTGCATCGTATAGAGAACTCGAGAACCTCTTCACGGTCTGTGATGCATGCTCTGAAATTGGCGATCCAGGCAGAGTGATAATCGAAAATTGTATGGAAAATTCTCAAAAATTTTGTGAATTGTTCTTTCAGGCGCTTCGTATACGGCTGGTGGAAGAACGGATCATCGAATTATATCCTAGTGATGGTATTCAAAGTCCGGTGCATTTATCGATTGGACAGGAGGCTGTTGCTGTAGGGGCATGTCGGAATTTGAAAAAAACAGATCTGGTCTTTTGTACCTACCGTAGCCATGCTTTTTACCTGGCTAAAGGGGGAAATTTGCCGGAAATGTTTGCCGAACTATATGGAAAAGTTGCGGGGTGTGCGCGAGGAAAAGCCGGTTCAATGCATTTAGCGGCACCCGAAGTAGGGTTGATGGGTGCATCGGCGGTGGTGGCCAGTACAATCCCTCATGCCGTGGGAGCAGCTTTGGCGGCGAAACGGTTGGGCCATGATCAGGTGGTGGTAGGCGTGTTTGGAGACGGAGCCACGGAAGAAGGCGTCTATCACGAATCATTGAATTTCGCGGTTCTTCATCGCTTGCCCGTGGTATTTCTGTGTGAGAATAACGGACTAGCCGTGCATTCATCACAAAAATCCAGACAAGGCTACAATATTCTTGAGCATGCACGATCATATGGCCTTCCGGTGTACCAAATTGCGGAGGGATATGATTTTGTGAAGGTCGCGGACACGATGTCAGGTATTACTCAACACGTTCGGTTAACCCGAGAACCGGTATTTGTGGAGATTCGGACCTATCGGTACAAAGAGCATGTCGGGCCTGGCGAAGACTTCATGTGTGGCTATCGCAAAACTGAAGAGTGGTTGGCTTGGAAACAACAGGATCCTCTCGAACAGTATGTGAACCTGGCCGAAACGTTTCGCCCAGCCATCCTGAAAGAAATAGATAAAGCAGTACATTTTGCCATGAGCAGTCCATTTCCCTCAGTGGAGGAATTACTTCGCGATGTTGTGTAATGCGTCGGTCACATCCCGCGTGAACGGCCAAGTGGCGTCGGGTCCTCGTGGTCGGGCAGGCACGGAGATCATGAGCTATCGGGACGCGCTGCATTGGACCATGCAGGACGCCTTACAGCGACATGACTCCGTTCTTATCCTGGGACAGGGGGTGGATGACCACAAAGGGATTTTTGGTTCCACCACCGGATTGAGTCAAGCGTTTGGCGCGGATCGAGTGATGGATACGCCGCTTGCCGAAGAAGGCATGACAGGGGTAGCCATTGGGGCCGCGTTAAATGGGCTGTATCCGATTCAGACCCATATTCGTGCGGACTTTTCCCTGTTGGCCATGAATCAGATTATTAATTTAGCCGCCAAATACAAATATATGTTCGGTGGCCGGTTTGACGTTCCCATGTTGATTCGCATGATCGTGGGGCGAAGTTGGGGGCAAGGTGCGCAACATTCACAAAGTCTCCAATCTCTTTTTGCGCATATCCCCGGGTTGCAGATTGTGATGCCCTCGAGTTCGCAATCGATTCTCGACACCTATCCGGCGGTGATTGACCACTACCGGGGTCCCGTCATCTCATTCGAACACCGGTTGATGTACGATCTGCAATTTTATGTGGCTCCTCAATCCACCCAACAGGAGACCGAGCCCTTTGGGTCCCGGTTAGTGCGACCAGGTGAGGAGGTCACCATTGTAGCCACCTCCATCATGGTGTTGGAAGCCATGAGAGCCGCGGAACACTTGGCTCTGGTGTCTGATATTCAATGCGAGGTGATCGATTTACATTGCGTGTCCAGTCCTGACTGGGATTTGGTCATGCACAGTGTTGAAAAAACGGGTCGGTTGGTGGTGGCGGATACGAGTTGGCGGGAATATGGCGTATGCGCGGAGGTGTGCCGTGTGGTCGCTGAAAGGAATCCCGGATGTTTGAAGGCACCGGTGGTGACCTTGGGAATGCAGCCCGCTCCCTGTCCTACGGCCAAGTGTTTGGAAGATCTCTTTTATCCCGATTTGCGTCAATTAGTGGATGCGTTGGCCGTCCTCGTCACCGGGAAGGAAATCCATGGATTGCCCTTGCCCGATACCCAATCGATGGCCGATGTGTATAAACGGTTCAAAGGCCCTTTTTAGACAAGATTGTCGGACCACCTCATCAAAGGAATGCGAAGATGAAAGTGCTCATTACGGGAATTTCAGGAATGGTGGGCAGTCACTTAGCGGAGTATATCCTTGCCGATCATCCGGACGTGGACCTTCATGGATTAATTCGATGGCGAACCCCTCTTGATCATCTTGTGGCCATCAAAGATCGCATTGCCCTGCATTATGGTGATCTTCGGGACTTGAATTCGCTCATTGTGGTGATCAAAAAAATCCAACCCGATTGGATCTTTCATTTGGCGGCACAATCCTTTGTCACGACAAGTTTTGACGCGCCGGTCGACACGTTGTCCACCAATGTCCTCGGGACCACCAATTTGCTCGATGCCCTGCGCATTACCGGTGTCGATGCCAAGGTGCATGTCTGCAGTTCATCTGAAGTGTACGGACAGGTATTGGCGCATGAAGTGCCTATCACAGAGGCCAATCCCTTTCGTCCTGCCAGCCCGTATGCGGTATCCAAAGTCGGGGAAGACATGATTGCCTTTCAATATTTTTTGTCCTATGGCCTTCGAACCGTCCGTACCAGGATGTTTACCCATACCGGCCCACGGCGAGGGGATGTCTTTGCAGAAAGTGCCTATGCCAAGCAAATCGTCGAGGTGGAGTATGGGCTTCGGAATAATCCGATCCGGGTCGGAAATTTGGACAGTATCCGGACATTTGCAGATGTTCGCGATGCCGTCAGGGCTTACTGGGTGTTGATGGAAAAGTGTCCGGCCGGGGAAGTTTATAATATCGGAGGTAACCGTACGATGACACTACGGGACATGCTCGAGATTCTCAAAGGCATGGCTACCTGTCGCATTGAACATGTGGTGGATCCCGCATTGTTGCGACCGTCGGATGTCACTCTGCAGATTCCCGATACGTCAAAGTTCAAAGCGGCGACGGGGTGGGAACCACGCATCCCCTTTGAAGAAACCTTACAAGGTATTCTGGAATTTTATCGAAGGCGTTTCCACAAGAGGAGCAAAGCTGCGTGATTATTACCAAGACTCCATACCGAATTTCATTTTTTGGCGGAGGAACGGATTATCCTTCCTGGTATTCGGGTCATGGGGGTGCCGTATTGAGTACCACCATTGACAAATATTGTTATGTCAGTTGTCGGTATCTTCCTCCATTTTTCAATATAAAACATCGAATTGTTTGGTCTCATATTGAAACTGTATCAACGCTCG
>JAUIKP010000268.1 GCA_030430725.1 Nitrospiria bacterium | reverse complement strand
TAGTCCGTGAGCACGGAAAAATGGCGAGAACGCCGCTGACGGCTTTTTTCAACAGACCCATGTCAGAAATTTTAAAATCGTTCTGCACGTAATCCTTTATGTGCGACTTATCGCCCACTTAAACTCATGTTTATTTCAATCAGAAATAGCTAAAACGGAACTTCACCGGCGCGGAGCTTGACGAGGGCGTCCTTGACGAATTCCATGTCCTTGGTGCCGGGCTCCATGTTTTGTGCGGCGAGGGTCCAGGCGGCATCGGTTTCCTGGCGGCGATTCAAATACCACAAGGCTAAACCCCGATACCAATTGACGGCGGGTTGATTGGGTAGGTCGGCCAGAACCATGTCAAAATGTGTGAGAGCCTGTTTGAATATTTCCGGATCGTCGATTTGACGCGTTTCGATCTGGATCACTCCTAAATTGAAGTGCGCTTCATGCTGTTTGGGGTCCAGCTCTAAGGCTTTTTCCCAGGCCTTTTTGGCTTCAGGCATTCGATTTAAGGCCATGTAGGATCGGCCGGCCATGATCTGGCCCTGCAGGTCATCGGGATTCTCTTTGAGGCGTTTTTCCAGCTTGGCAACCATCTCCATCGGATTCGGGCCTCCGCCCATTTGGGCTTCCACGGCCATCAATTTTTGTGCGGCCTTGAACTGAAGTGCGCTGTAAATGCCGATGGAGGCCAGTAAGACCACCAAGCCGGAGGCGATGGTCGGAATCCAATTTATTCGTTTGGAAGGTGCCGGTTTGTGTTCACTGGTTTCGTCATGAATGATGTCCTTGAAGGTGTCCAGCCGGTCTAACAGACTGAGTAGACGGCGTTCGTCTGTGGCTTTCAACCGTTCATAGTCGGATGGGTCCATCCTTCCCTGTGAAAGTTCCAATTCGAGGTCCTGTAGAGAACGGACGACGGTTTCTCGTTCGATTTGAAGGTCAAGGAATTCCTGAGCCCGGTCATCGTCCAGGCCAAAGGAAACGGGTGAAGGATCCCGGCGCCAAAACGGAAGGGTTAGGGAAACAAGTACGATCCCCAGGATGATCACAAACGGAATTACGAAAATAGCGAGAGTTGACATAGGGAATTGGGACTATTCAGGACTTGAGTTCGCGCTCGATACGTCTTCGAGCCTGATCGTCCAATGGCGGTTCGGATTGGCTGGGCGGAGTGGGTGTATCACGGACCCAGTGTGTCACTTCCTTGTAAAGAAAGAATCCCCCGATGAGCAGCAGGAGAAACGGAGCCACCCAGATGATCCAATTGACACCATGCTTTGGGGGTTCCATGAGAATATAGTCACCATAGCGGCTGAGGAAATACGCGCGAATCTCTTCCGTGCTGTGCCCCATGGCGATCCGATCACGAATGACTCCCCGCATCTGTTGGGCCAGCGGGGCGCCCGATTCCCAAATATTCTCCGTTTGGCAAACCGTGCAGCGAAGTGTTTTGGCAATTTCCCGGACCTGTATGTCGACGTCCGTTTCGTCCTGCACGGCAGCGAGTAGCGGAAGAGGAATCGTCAATAGCGCCGCAAGGCACCAAGTGAGTCGGATGGACATTAGGACGTCGTAGTCGTGGTAGGCGGAGCATTGAGCAACGGGGCAATGACTTTTTGTGTGATGTTGGTGTACACCTCACCGGTGATCGGGCCGACCCATTTATGACGGATTTTTCCCTGTTGATCAATCACAAATGTTTCGGGTACCCCATAGACTCCGTAATCAATGGCCAATTGTCCCTTGAGGTCACGGACATGGGAAAACGTTGAGCCGTAGTCCTGTAAATACTTTTGAGCATCCGCTAATTCATCTTGATAGTTCACGCCCAACATCACGAAGTCAGGATTATCCTTAAAGAGTTGATGAAGCTGTAAGATGCTTTTGTGCTCCACCTTGCATTCATAACACCAGGATGCCCAGAAATTAAGCAGAACCACTTTCCCTTTGAATTGCTCCAAAGAGATCGTCTGTCCCGTTTCCACATCAGGTCCTTCAAAGTTGGGTGCCTCGGTCTCAATGAGGACAGTGGGAATGTGTCGTGGATCTCCCCAAAGACCCTGATAAAACAAGGCGAACAGCCCTACCAGGGTGAGGATCAGGGTTAGTTGCCAGCCTTTGCTCATTCGTCTTTCTTTCGCGGGCGGAGAATATTCAAAATTACGCCGAGGCCCATGATGACACCGCCCCCCCACACCCATAAAACCAGCGGATTGAGCACGCCGCGGGCAACGGCCACACCGTCCTCGGACACTTCAGGCATGGTCAGAAAGACGTGCCCCATGTTGGTGGCATAAATAGCCGATTCGGTGGTAGGCGTTTGGGTGGCTGAATAGATTCGCTTTTGGGGTCGGAGCTCCGTAATCAGATCCTCTCCCTTAAAAACTTGAAAGACCCCTTCCTGTGCATTCCAATTCCCGCCTGCCACTTCATGAATTTTTGCCAGTTTCATCCGATAGTCCCCAATCGCGAATTCGTCTCCCACACGCATCGAGACGACTTTCTCCGTTTGATAGACGGTGGAGGCAATGATGCCGACGACTAGGACAAGGACCCCGATATGGGTAAGCATGCTGGCATAGCGTCGTTGGTTGGCGGTAAAGGCCGCCAAACTTCCCTGGAGGATATTACTTCCATTCCGTTGCGCATACAGTTGCGAAATTTTTCCAAAGTCCAGAACGATTGCCATGCCCGCGAAGGTCACCACATACCCTCCTGCCAGGGCATAGAGGTTATGAATACCGGTCACAAACAGCAGGGCGACGATGACCGCTCCTGCTAAAAGTGGTGTGGAGAAACTTTTTTTCAGGTTCGCCACGGACGCTTTCCGCCATGGGATATAGGGGCCGACGCCCATGAGAAATAACAGACCAAGGGCAATGGGCATAAACACCGCATTGTAATAGGGCGGCCCGACGGTCACCTTGGCGTCCTGCAACGTCTCGAGGATTAAAGGATAGAGAGTGCCAAGAAAGACCGTGGCGGCAGCCACCAGAAAGAATAAATTATTAAAGAGGAAGATTGATTCACGGGAAACCAACGAATCCATCTCAACCTGCGATTTTAATTTATTGGATCTTAAAATTAACGCGCCAAAAGCAATGCCGATGACGGCCCCGACGAATATAAGAATATACAGACCGCGCTCAGGATCCGTGGCAAAGGAATGGACGGAAGTGAGCACGCCGCTTCGCACGAGAAAGGTCCCGATCAGGGACAGAGAAAAGGTGACGATGATAAGGAATAAATTCCAGACTTTGAACATCTTCCGCTTTTCCTGCACCAGAACCGAATGCAGGTAGGCGGTGCCCACCAACCAGGGCATAAACGAGGCGTTTTCGACGGGATCCCAGCCCCAATACCCACCCCAGCCTAATTCATAATAGGCCCAATAGCCGCCGAGCAGAATGCCCGTTGTCAGGCACATCCAGGCAAACATGCTCCATCGCTGTGTGACCTTGATCCATTCCTCTCCCAGTCGCCCCGAGAATAATGCGGCCATGGCAAAGCAAAATGGAATGGAAAAGCCCACATAGCCCATATAGAGCATGGGGGGGTGCATGACCATCGCCGGGTCTTGCAGCAATGGATTTAAGTCTTTGCCATCGAGGGGAACGGGAAGGAGCCGTTCGAACGGGCTGGAGAGAAAGACAATTAAACATAAAAATCCGAAGATGATGGCCGATTCCACGCCAATCAAATACGGCATGATGGCGGGCTGGGTGCGCCAATGCAGCCAGACGGCCAGGGTGCTGAAGACAGAAAGAATAAAGACCCAGAGCAGGAGCGAACCTTCATGTCCGCCCCAGACCGCTGCGACAGTATAGAAAAACGGGAGTTTCGAATTGGAATTGTTGGCGACATAGAGAACCGAGAAGTCCCGAACGATAAAGGCATAAACCAGTGAGAGCATGCCCACGCCCAACAAGACGAAGATGAGGGTGATGGCCATGCGCCCGGAACGGGCCCAATCGGGGTTCCGGGTGTTGAGGGCCAGTGCGGCGCTGACCACGCCAAAGACTGATAGCACCAGGGCCACAATGACCGAAAAATGTCCAATTTCAATAATCATAGAGAATGGCGAACAGGGTTAGGGCGAGAGGGTTTTCATGAAATCTTTTTTGGGAAGTTCCACACCTGCTCGTTTGAGTTCCATGGGCATGTAGTCCTCGGAATGCTTGGCCATGATCATCGTGGAATGAAACGTCCGGCCGTCCCGCCATTGGCCTTCCACCACCGCCCCTTGTCCCTCCTTAAACAGGTCTGGGGGAATACCCTGAAACGCGACAGGAATAGTGGCGGCACCGTCTGTGAGCTCAAAGGTTAGACCTACCGGCTCGGGTTGGGTTTTAAGGCTTCCCTTAACCACCATACCACCCACACGAACTTTTTTGCTGTAGGCTTCGGCGGTAAAGGCTTTTACCTCAGAGGGAGTCACGAAGTACACAATATTTTCCCCAAAATTCCCAAACGCGAGATAGCCGAGCGAACCGGCAACCAGGAGTATGCTGACAATAATGGCGATTTTTTTATTCTTTGTACCCAAGGGAGTCTGCCTCTGGTTCGTAAAGTTTGGATTCTTTGATCTCTTTAAATAAAACCATGACTCTTTGGCTCATGGCAAATACCATCCACCCCAAGGCCAGGACGGAAATCAGGTAGGCGGCGGCCACAAATCCGAAATTATTGATCAACGCGGTGTCCTGCGCGCGAAAAACCTGTGCCTCCCCGTCCCAGTGCCCGATGAGAACCAGGGTCTTCAATTCGCGAATGTTTTCCAGGGGAGGACCTTGATATTCCACCGCAAGAGTAGCTGCCCCATCCACAAATTCAAATGTGGCCTGACCATGTTCCACGTCACCCTGCAAGGTACCACTTTTAACCATTCCTTGTATTCTGACCGGTTGGGTACCCGGAGGACTGCTCATAAGCGTTCTTATGGATATGGTGGATAAGTGCTGCTGGTAGTGTTGATAGGTCAGGATGGCGAGAAGAAGGGTTGCCCCCAGTATCACCGCCCACCGTGCATATAACCCGGTCATGAAGTCGTCTGAGAAAAATGAGTTTGACTGAGAAAACGCCCTTTTTTGGCATGCAATAAATCAGTCAAGTACAAAATTTGGGTGCGGACCATCACCATATAGGCAAACAATAACCAACAGCCGATGCTCATTAACGTCAGGGGAACCAGAATGTCTTCCGAAATGCTGACTCCTCTGGTGGAGAATGACATGGGTTGGTGGAGTGTTCTCCACCATTCCACCGAAAATTTTATGATGGGCAGATCAATACCTCCGACAATAGCCAGAATTGCCGCATAGCGCCCGCCCTGCACCCGGTCATCCACGAGGC
>JAUIKP010000267.1 GCA_030430725.1 Nitrospiria bacterium | reverse complement strand
GTATCTGTTGAAAGTGATATTAATATTCAAGGAATACCCCTTTACATGAGTTGTCCACCCGAAACTGAGCAAAATAACCAACTGCAAGATCCCGAGTGATGGGGAACCTTACCTTTGATTGACGCATACATTTGTGCATTCCCCCTCATTCTCAGCCTTTCCACTTCCATTCATGGGAACGCCGTCAACCATGCCAAGCCGTCTTGAAAAATCTCAACTCACTACTCTCAAGGTTTTTATTGTCGATGATAGCCCAAGTGACCGATCCACCTATACTCAATGGATCCGACGCACAGCTTCAATCCCCCTCGACATCCAAGAAATGGAAACAGGAACCCAGGCATGGGAAGCCTGCAAGATCTCCCCTCCTCACTGTCTGCTATTGGATGACCAATTGACGGATATGACCGGATTAGAATTCCTGGCGAAAGTACGAAGGCCACACTCACACTCAAAGGCTCCCATCATTTTTCTCACCGGGTACGGTAACGAAGAACGTGCGGCTCACGCCATCCAATCGGGTGCACAAGAGTATTTCAACAAAAACACTCTATCGGAAAAACTCCTCGGGCATCATATGGAGCAAGCGATCGAGCAGCTTACCACCATCCCTCGCATACGCGCTCTTGAACGTCAGTCCAGCATCATTTTGCAATCATCCAGCGATGGAATCCTTGTCGTCGGACATGACGGACTCATCCGTTTTTCCAATCCGGCTGCAGAGCAGCTTTTCCAAAAGACATCCGAACAACTCACCGGATCCCCCTTTGGTTTCCCGATCTCCGCAAACCAGACCACGGAAATTGACATTATGAGCGAACCCGGACGAGCCACTCCTGTAGAAATGCGGGTGGTGCCTATTGAGTGGGATGAAGAACCCGCATATTTAGCCTCCCTCAGGGATGTGACAGAACAGCGAAAAGTCGAAGACGAACGACGCCGTCATGAAATCGAACGACAATATTCACAAAAACTGGAAAGCCTGGGAGTGCTCGCCGGAGGGATCGCTCATGATTTCAACAATCTCCTGATGACCATTGTCGCCCGCTCCGGTCTCGCCCTTCGTGCTCTTCCTCCTGACGCTCCTGCTCGAGAGCACTTGGACTTCATTGAAAAAGCCGGTCTGCGCGGCGGGGAATTGGCCAATCAAATGTTGGCATTTGCCGGGCAGACCCGCTTGGACTTTCAAGTCATCAATCTTCCCAAACTCCTCGAGGACATGGCCCCTTTTCTCCGAGCCACCCTTTCAAAACGACTGGCTTTCGAATACGATCTCGCCCCCTCCCTTCCACCGATTCGAGCCGACCAAGCTCAATTGCGGCAACTCATCATGAATATCGTGATAAACGCGTCTGAAGCCTGTGGAGAAAAGGATGGGGTCATCACCATCCGCACTTTCGAATGGGAGCCGACAATAGAGAATTTTCAGAGTTGGTATGTGATTGGAGAACTTCCGGATAACCGCAGTGTGGCCTTGACCATTCAGGACACTGGGTGCGGGATGACATCCGACACGATTCCAAAAATTTTTGACCCATTTTTTTCGACCAAACTCCCGGGGAGAGGACTTGGACTCGCGGCGCTTCTTGGACTCGCTCAAGCCCATGCCGCCACCATCGCTGTTCGAAGTCAACCAGATGCCGGCACAGAATTTACGTTACTGTTTCCCGCCACCACGCGCAGTTCTTCACCAAAGAAGGCGCCGGTCTTCTCAGTTCCCACCCAGCATGCCTCACTGACAAAAAAACCCATGGTGTTGGTGGTTGATGACGAAGAAGACGTTCGGGTGGCCTGTTCCATGATCTTTGAAGAAATGGGATTGCAAACCTTGGTCGCCTCGGACGGACAAATTGGCATTCAGGTCTTCCAGCAACATCAACACGAGATTATGGTCGTGCTCCTCGATCTCACCATGCCCAATATGGATGGACAACAATTCCTCGAACACATTCAAGGGCTTAACGCAACCATTCCGGTAATTTTGTCCAGTGGATATTCCGAGGAGGAAGCCATGAAAAGATTTCACAACCCGGACATGGCGGCCTTTATTCAAAAACCCTATCAAGTGGAAACGCTCATTGCCAAAATCGAAGATATCAGGCAGAAACAAACGAGGTCTCCTCATACACCTGATTTGTAGGAAACCTCCACCTCCATCGTCCACCTCACATGACTGCCGATCCCGTTAGCCTCCACCCAAGTGGCACTCACACGTCGAGGACCGTCCCAGATGCTTCTGATACAAGGCAGAATTGAGAATCGTCGCATTCTAAGAATCCAACTCCCCGGCCCGTCGAAAGAACTGAGTCGTTTCTCCATGCTGATCCAGCATGCGCAGCGCTAATGCCGCATGAAAACGGACCTCATCCAAATCAGAATCAATCTGCAAAGTTTGGCCAAACGACGCAACGGCTTCCAGGCAATGTCCGGACTAGTACGAATCAACACGGGTTCAATTCAAATCATTGGCCATGGGATGTTTCATTGAGGGGAAAGTCAGAAGCAGTGCCTTGGATACACAACCACTGAATTACGCCAACCAACACAGAAGGATAGGAGCGCATGGCTTGCGGACACGTGTCTTTCTTCCTGGAAACTGTTCGTGCTACATACCCCCATCCGGTATTCGACCATGGGTGCTTTCCCTTTTCATACTGAAAGACGAGGCTCACACATGACTCATTTCCATGACATCATCATTATTGGAGGGGGGTCGGCCGGTTATGCAGCCGCCCGCACCGCCCAAGCGGAAGGAGCCGATGTCGGCATTGTCGATCAGGGTCCGTTGGGTGGCCTCTGCATCTTACGGGGATGCATGCCGACCAAAGCCATTCTCCGCTCATCCGACATCGCGGCCCTGATCCGGCGAGCACCGGAATTCGGTCTTCACTCACCCAACTTCCAGGCAAATCTTGCAGCCATTATCGATCGAAAAAATCGGTTAATTAAGGAATTTGCAGAGGATCGCATTCACGCACTCAGAGATCCGCGATTTACCCTCTATCAGGAACATGCCCATTTTGTATCGCCGAAGACCATTCAAGCCGGTCGGCACCAGCTCTCCGCGAAGGCGTTTATCATCGCCACCGGATCAGTCATCGCGCGAATCCCCCTTCCAGGATTAGAAGAAGCTGGCTATCTCACGAGTGATGAGGCACTTGAGCTTCATTCCGCGCCTGAATCCATGATCGTTCTGGGAGGCGGACCTGTTGCACTGGAACTTGCGCAGTTTTTTTCCCGCATTGGGGTCAACATCACCCTGCTCCAACGAAGCGGGCACGTTCTCTCCGACTCAGACGAAGATCTTGCCCGCCCGGTAGAAACCCATCTCCAGGCAGAAGGCATGAACCTCTATACCAACACGCAAATACGGGATGTCAGCACATCCGGGAAACAGAAAACGGTTCACTTCCGTCATGAAGACCAAATGAAACACGTCACCGCCACCTCCATCCTCCAGGCCCTCGGCCGCCGGCCAAATATCGACGGTCTCAATTTGGAGGCAGCTCAGGTTGCCCATCAAACGAATGCTATTTTAGTCAACAAGGCAATGAGAACATCCCAACCACATATTTTTGCCGTTGGAGATGTCAACGGCGGGTATGAAATCGTTCATATTGCCATCGAAGAAGGCGAAATCGCAGGCTGGAACGCGGTTCATCCCAACCAATCTCCCAAACATTTTGATTCCCGCCTCAAGACCCAGGTCGTCTTTACCGATCCCCAGGTGGCCAGCGTGGGATTGTCCGAACGGGAATGCCTGGACCGTCAGCTCCCCTATCTTGTTGCCTCCTACCCCTTTAACGACCATGGCAAGTCTCTCTGTCTGGGGGAAACGTATGGACACGTCAAAGTGCTCTGTGACCCTCAATCTGGTGAGATTCTGGGTGGCCATATTGTCGGACCGGAGGCCTCGGAACTCATCCATGAACTAATTGCCATCATGTATTTTCGCGGCACAGTCCACGATCTTCTCCGCATCCCCCATTACCATCCCACTCTGGCTGAAATACTTACCTATCCCGCTGAGGAGCTCATTGGAAAATTGTCGCTTGCGTAAATTGCATTGCCCATTCGAAAACGTTCCCTGTGTCAGGGATGAATCGAACACTCGTCAAACCAGGACCAAACTGCCGCCTTGGCCGCTCGAACTTTCCTCGTAACAAATATCGCCAAATCAGGACTACAACTCCATGTCGCCCAGGACGCCATGAGATAATCAGCCGTAGGATCGAAAATTTCTATCCCTGACCAACTAGCATATGAGTGACATGCGGTTTACCAAATATCGCAATGCCGACAACATGACTGGAGAATTGCCATGAAAACCCACATAATAGAGCCTCACATGCCTCATCCTTCTACCACCCCAGCCGACTCACCCAATTCCTTGAGAGGGAAGCTTCTCATAGGATGTATTCTGTTGGCGGGCATCGGTTCATTTTTCTTTTTTGATCTTGGGCACTACCTCTCGCTCGAGTCATTAAAGGAAAATCGAGATACCTTATTAGCTTACACCGCCTCACATTATGAAATCGCAGCCACGGTATTTATTCTCCTCTATATTCTCCAAACAGCGTTCTCACTTCCCGGCGGAGCGATCCTTACGTTGACGGGAGGATTCCTGTTTGGAAGCCTGATGGGAACCCTATTCGTCAATATCGGGGCCACCGCCGGAGCCACGCTCGCCTTTTTGGCCGCCCGCTATCTACTCCATGATTGGGTGGAGCGAAAATTTGGCGACCGGCTTGGGACCATTCAAGAAGGATTTGCCAAGAATGCGTTTAGTTATCTCATGACTCTTCGACTTATTCCGGCCTTTCCTTTTTTTCTCGTGAATCTGGTCTCCGGCCTCACCCGTGTCCGCCTCGGCACCTATGTGCTGGCGACGTCCATTGGCATTATTCCCGGCAGTTTTGTTTTTGCCTTTGCGGGCCGCCAATTGGGCACAATCAATTCCTTGGGCGAAATTGCCAGCCCACCGGTCTTACTCGCTTTTACGCTCCTAGGCTTGTTAGCCCTCATGCCGGTGGCCTATCAGAAATGGAAGAAGACTCAAGGCGGCATCATCAATCCTGAATCGTAAATGACTGAACCCTTTATTAAACTAGAGGCCTCAGATGAACACCCCACAATCACCAGCCCATAACGGATTAGTCCTTCCCCAGGACCACTATAACCAGGAGTTGGTCAACAATGTGCATCCGCCCCAATGGCACAATCCTACGCCGTCCGGACGATATAACCTCGTCATCATCGGGGCCGGCACTGCGGGATTAGTCACCGCGGCAATTGCGTCAGCCCTCGGGGCCAAGGTGGCGTTAATTGAACGGCACCTGATGGG
>JAUIKP010000266.1 GCA_030430725.1 Nitrospiria bacterium | reverse complement strand
ATCAATGCCGTTATCGGATTCCTTCAGGAAGGCAAAGCCGAACGGGCGATGGATGCCATTCGCCGGATGTTGTCCGTGCAAGCCATCGGGTTTCGTGATGGAACCCGTTGCCCCATTCCAGCCGAAAGCCTTGTGCCTGGGGATATTGTGGTTCTCCAGTCCGGGGACAAAGTCCCTGCGGATCTGCGCCTTCTCAAGGTGAAAGAGTTGCGTATTGAAGAAGCCGCTTTGACCGGTGAGTCCGTCCCCGTTGAGAAACATACGGAACCGGTCCCCGAATCCGCGTCCATTGGGGATCGAAAGGGCATGGCCTATTCGGGAACTCTCGTGACCTATGGAACGGGAACCGGAGTGGTGGTCGCGACCGGAGATGCGACGGAAATTGGGCGGATCAGCGCCATGCTGGCCGGGGTACAGACCTTGACCACGCCCCTTCTCCGAAAAATCGGAGCATTCGGCAGCCGGTTGAGCATGGCCATCGTCACTGGCGCGGTTGGGGTGTTCCTCTTTGGAGTGTTTTTCCGTGAGTATGCTATCAGTGACATGTTTCTGGCCAGTGTGGGATTAGCTGTTGCCGCCATTCCTGAAGGTCTTCCGGCCATTATGACCATCACGCTCGCCATTGGCGTTCAAGCGATGGCACGACGCCAAGCGATTATTCGCCGCCTGCCGGCTGTGGAGACCTTAGGTTCTGTGACCGTCATTTGTTCGGATAAAACCGGAACGCTGACACGAAACGAAATGACGGTGCAAACATTGGCCACTGCGGCGTATACCCTGGAGGTTAGTGGTGTTGGGTATGATCCTCATGGTGGATTTTCACTGTATGGCAACCCAGTGGTGCTGAGTGATCTTCCTGACGTGCTGGAACTCGCCCGGGCCGGGATGTTGTGTAACGATGCGGACTTGGCTCACGTGGAGGGAGTCTGGCGAATCAACGGAGACCCGACGGAGGGTGCCCTGGTGACGTTGGCGCGGAAAGCAGCGTTGGATGTCCGCTTCGAACAGGAGATGTGCCCACGCACGGATGTAATTCCCTTTGAATCTCAGCATCGGTTTATGTCGACGTTGCATCATGACCATGCCGGGCATGGATTTATATATATCAAGGGTGCGCCGGAACGGGTATTAGAGATGTGCACATTTCAGCGGAGTCTGGGGGAGGATCATCCCTTGAATAGCCGGTCGTGGCATGATCGGATCGAGCAGATGGCAAGTCGTGGCCAGCGAGTGCTGGCGGTGGCTTTTGCATCCACCAATCACGAACATCGAGAGTTACGGTTTCGGGATGTGGAGCAAGGCCTGACGATGTTAGGCCTCTTCGGCATTGTTGACCCTCCCCGGGCTGAAGCCATTGAAGCGGTCCGGCAATGCCAGCAAGCCGGGGTCCGAGTCAAAATGATTACCGGGGATCATCTGGTGACGGCGAGAACGATTGGCTTACAGATGCATATCGGAGATGGCCAACAGGCTATTTCCGGAGAGGTGTTGGAAACCTTGAGTGATGCCGAATTGGCGCGTGTGGTGCGGGATATTGATGTCTTTGCCCGGACAAGTCCGGAACATAAATTACGGCTGGTGCAAGCCATCCAGGCGGGTGGGGAAGTGGTGGCCATGACCGGAGATGGGGTGAATGATGCGCCAGCCCTCAAGAGGGCCGATGTTGGAGTGGCGATGGGAGTAAAGGGAACGGAGGTGGCGAAGGAAGCGGCGGAAATGGTGCTGGCCGATGATAACTTTGCGTCAATTGCTCATGCAGTCGAGGAAGGCCGCCGGGTCTATGACAATATTCAAAAGTCCATTCTGTTTATTCTTCCAACCAATGTGGCCGAAGCCGGAGTGATTGTATCCGCCATTTTGTTAGGGACCATGCTGCCGATTACTCCGGTACAAATCCTGTGGGTCAACATGATTACCGCCGTGACATTGGCCCTGGCTTTGACCGTTGAACCTCCTGAATCGAATGTCATGCGACGTCCTCCTCGAAACCCGGGAGAAGCCATTTTGTCACGGTTTCTGCTGTGGCGGATCGGCTTTGTGTCCATCCTGGCGGTGGCCGGCATGTTTGGCCTGTTCCTCTGGGAACGTGGCCAGGGGACGTCTATCGAAACTGCGAGAACCATAGCCGTTAACATGCTGGTGGTCTTTGAGTCCTTCTATTTATTGAATGCCCGGTCTTTTTATGGTTCGGTTCTGTCACGCCAGGGGTTATTGGGGAATCCTTATGTTCCTCTGACCATCGGAATGGTGTTAGGCATTCAAGGCCTTTTTACCTATACCGACGTGATGCAGACGCTGTTTCATACCACGGGACTTCATCCGTGGGCGTGGGTGCGAATTGTCGGAATTTGCACAGTGATCTTTTTGCTGGTCGAATTGGAAAAATATGTGTTTCGGATTATTCTGAAACTCAAAACTCACGCCTGAACATTTCCGCGATAGGTGGGAATGAGCGTGCATTTCGGGTCGGTGCGGGAAAGGTTTTTGGAATGTCCCGAGACGGGAGGTCCCAACAGTCTGTGTTTCGTTGAAACGGAAGAGACAGATTTTGAGGGGAGGATGCAATCGAGGGGGAACATACGAAGACGGATGGACTCAGAAACAACAGCAACAAAAGAAGGTCTTCAGCGCATGCATGCCTATTGGTCTGCGGCGAATTATTTATCCGTGGGGAAGATCGATCTTCATGATAACCCCTTACTCAAAAAGCCGGTGACCTTCGACCACAGGAACTTGTGGCTACGGGGGCATCGGGATGTCTGATTTTCAGGATTATGCGGTAGAGATCCTGAAGCCGGGCATGGGTATGGCTGAAACGAGGCGGCTGATGGGCACGTTTCTCCCGGACGGACGTTGTGAAACGCATTGTGGGCAGTGGGAATTTCCTGTTCTTTCGTCCGGAAGAAACCGCGTCCGATCGGCTTGGTGTCCTGCATGATTTGACCATCCAGGCCCGGCGTTTATCGATCATGTGGCGAATAAAAAGGTACAACGACCACTCCCTTTGATAGGGTGGTTCTTAACGACCTGACCGCTATCATCCGGTCGCAGATGGGAGAGATTGTGTGCCGAAACTGGGATATCTTGCGGCCCATGCCAAGCAGACGGGTTGCACGAACATGATCGTTAACCAAACGTACATGGCCGAGTATGGTGCCGGGTTGCCGGACATTGTAGACTGAAATTGGCAACAGTCGTTATCACGCCCCATGTAGAAAACGAGGGGTGTGTTGGTTTATGGCCTGCTCCGGTACCGTCATTCAGCCACATAGCTAATTTTGATATTCCCTTTTCATGTGAATACTCAAGGTTTTCTTTCACCCTGAATTTTCTTTTACGGAGTCCTACGATGGAACGCCGAGACATTTATATTACGGAATTCGACCTGAATCGACTCACTGAACTATTAGGAGTCTGGCAGACATTCAAAGGTAGCATGAATACCAGCATTCATCTGGAAAGCTTAATGGAAGAATTGGATCGGGCGCATATTGTTCTTCCAAAAGATATTCCGGCTGATGTCGTTACCATGAATTCACGCGTCCGGCTATTAGACATGAGTAAAGGGGAAGAGCTGATGTATACCTTGGTCTTTCCGCGTGATGCGGATGCTGTGACAGGAAAGATTTCGATTCTTGCCCCGGTTGGAACCGCCCTTTTCGGCTATAGGGTTGGGGACATGATTGAATGGCCGGTCTCTCTAGGGACGAAGACGTTAAAAATTGAAGAGATTCTCTATCAACCTGAGGCTGCCGGAGATTTTCACCTGTAAGTTTTTCCCGGCTCCATCAGTTCACAGCAACCGCATGGAAACGTGTGAAGGTAAAAACGTCACAACGATTGACTGAACGGGCCGTGAGGAACACAGTATGGGGCATGTTGCCGGTCATCACGAGGGACAGAATTTCCCAAAATATCTTTGTTATCGGACGAATTGGCCGCAACATATGCTTTGGTTATTCTTGCGGGAGCTGCTCTTCCATGAAGAGAGTCTTACTTCCCTATCTTCTTTTCACAATGGATTTTTTATCCCAGAGACTGTCCTATCTATCCATTGGAACTCGTGTGTCTACTCCTATACCTTTTTGGGCAGGGAACATTTTTTCTGCGATCACATCCCGGATCGTGTAGAATCTCTCAGTCCCTTTGAATGAGACGGAGAGGATGCACTCTTATGAAAACGCGATCTTCGGCTTTTTCATCTCGTCCGCACCCGCATCTCTATGAAATCAATACGTGGGTGTGGTTGCATGACCTATCTCAAAAAATGAACCGACCCATTCGTCTTGGTGACGTGCCTGATCATGAATGGGATGAGCTTCAGTCCAAGGGATTTGATTGTCTGTGGCTCATGGGCCTATGGGAGCGCAGTCCTCTTGGCAGGCGGATTGCCAGACAACATGCTGATTTACAGAAGGAATACGCCAAAGCACTGCCCGATTGGCAAGAACATGAGGTGGTGGGTTCCCCCTATGCCATTTGGGCGTACCAGCCTGATCCTGAGCTGGGGTCCTGGGAGCAACTGAAGGAAGTATTGGAAAAACTCCATGACCGCGGCATCAAATTGATTTTGGATTTTGTGCCCAATCACACCGCATTGGATCATGAGTGGACCACCAGACATCCGGAGTACTATGTTCAAGGGACATCCAGGGATGTCACAAACTTCCCTTCGCAGTTTTTTCCCATCGAAACATCACAAGGCATTCGATATCTGGCCCATGGCAAGGATCCCAATTGCCCTGCATGGACGGACACCGCGCAATTAAACTACTTCAATCCGGACATGCGTGCGGCGTTATTGCACGAACTCGGACACATCGCCCAATACTGTGACGGGGTCCGTTGCGACATGGCGATGTTGGTACTGAATGAAGTGTTTGCTCAGACATGGGGAAAGCATGTGCAACGCGCGGCCTGCCCTTCCGATGAGTTCTGGACAGAAGCCACCTCCCTTCTGCCGGATTGTATGTGGATTGCAGAGGTATATTGGGATCGGGAATGGGAGCTTCAAGAACTGGGTTTTCAGTTTACCTATGATAAAAGATTGTATGATCGGCTTCGCCATTCGACCCCGCATGAGGTTGCACGGCATCTTCAGGCTGATACGATTTTTCAGAGCAAACTTGTACGATTTTTGGAAAATCACGATGAGCCGAGAAGTGCTGTGGCGTTTGGTAACGTCCGTCTCCCTGCGGTCGGGGTTCTGATGGCCACATTGCCGGGGATGCGTTTGTATCATCAAGGACAACTCACCGGAAAGCGCATCCGGATTCCGGTTCAACTCTGTCGTGACCAGGGTGAACCCCCTGATGAAGCCACCGTTGCGTTTTACGACCGTATCCTGGCGATCACCAAT
>JAUIKP010000265.1 GCA_030430725.1 Nitrospiria bacterium | reverse complement strand
TCCATATCCTGAATGGATTTAAACGTATTTTCGACGCGCTGGATCAGGTGCTCAAGATCATCCGGCAAAGTGAGGGTAAAGCCGATTCGGCCAATAAACTCCAACAACGATTCGGACTGGAACCCATCCAAACCGATGCGATTTTGGAAACGCCCATCTATAAATTATCCCGAACCGAAATCAAAAAAATGCTGGATGAGCTGACCGACAAGCTGCGCCAGGCCAAGAATCTCAAAACACTGCTGGCTTCCACTCCCAAATTATGGGATGTGGTCAAAAAGGAACTGGAGGAGGTTGCCACGACCTTTGGGGACAAACGCCGGACCAAAATCGGCCGGCGGCAAACCGAGGAAGTCGAGTTTGATCCGGACGCGTTCCGGGTTAAAGAAGATGCGGTGATCACCGTTTCCGCAGATGGCTGGATCCGGCGGGTCGGGCTGATCAAAGATCTTTCCAAAGCAAGGGTTCGGGAAGGCGATCGGGTCATGACGATTTTAGGCGGGAGCACCCTTGAATCCGTGGTGTTCTTTTCCAATTATGGCAGCGCCTACTCTATTCGCATCGGCGATATTCCGCCGGCCCGAAGTGGCTTTGGGGATCCGGCACAGAAGCTGTTTAAATTCAAAGACGGCGAACGGATAATTGAAGGAATGAGCTTCGATCCGCGTATGCGAACAACGGGACTGTCCGCTCCTGCACCGTCAAAAAATCGCAACCTGCCACTCTTCGACAGCACCCCATCCGATCTATACGGAGAAGCCGTCGCCATGACTTCAAGCGGGATGGGGATTCGGTTTGAGCTTGACCCCTTCCGGGAGCCCTCGACCCGACTGGGTCGAAAATTTTGTAAACTTAAGGAAGGGGAAGAAGTTGTCGGGGTCAGCCAGGTCACCGCTCCTCTGCAAAAAACCGTCGTGGCTGTCGTCTCCGTGAAAGGACGGGCCTTGCTTTGTCAGGCCGAAGAGGTGGCGCAATTGGCCGGACCCGGCCGTGGAGTCATCGTCTTGAAATTAGACCAGCACGATGCCGTGGTTGGATTTAGATTATTGTCTTCAAAAGAGGAGGAACTCGTGCTTGCCAAAGAAGACGGCGGCACTCTTTCCGTCTCCCTTCGCAAGTACCAGGTGGTCGGACGGGGAGGGAAAGGACATCCATTGCTTAGGCGGGGTCGTCT
The DNA here is from genome assembly GCA_030430725.1 of Nitrospiria bacterium. Taxonomy (GTDB): domain Bacteria; phylum Nitrospirota; class Nitrospiria; order Nitrospirales; family UBA8639; genus Nitrospira_E. The sequence goes on along the minus strand of JAUIKP010000265.1, from coordinate 4,230 downwards.
GACCGGCATGATTCCAACGGAATTGACCGTGCCGATTTTCCAAACCGACGTTACCCCCTAGCTTTCTGAAGCACGAGGGAATGAACGTTTTGACCGTATTGCCATCTCTTCACTCACAAGGATCCGTTCATGGGTAAAACATATAATGCCAGTGACATATTGGTACTGGAGGGGATCGAGCCGGTCCGACGCCGCCCCGCCATGTATATCGGCGGCACCGATAAAACGGGCCTGCACCACTTAGTCTGGGAAATTCTCGACAATGCGATCGATGAAGTCATTAATGGCTATGCCTCCCACATCATCGTGGAACTGGATAAATCCCGTGAGGGTCTCCGCATCACGGATAACGGTCGGGGCATTCCGGTAGACAAACATCCCAAGCACAAAAAATCGGCATTGGAAATTATCATGACAACCTTACATGCCGGGGGAAAATTTGATACCGGAAGCTACATCCATTCCGGCGGTTTGCATGGAGTCGGCGCCTCGGTCGTGAATGCCCTGTCCCGTCATCTGGAAGTGCAGGTCAAACGTGACGGAAAGGAGTGGGAACAGACGTATCAGGCCGGCATACCCCAAGGTCCGGTCAAAGCCCTGGGCACTGTACGGGGAACCGGAACCTCGGTCTATTTTCGTCCCGATCCCAAAATCTTCGGCAAAACGATTCAATTCGACCCCGCGGTGTTACAGGACACACTGGATGCGAAGGCCTATCTGCACAAGGGGCTCAAGCTGACCTTCAAAGATGGCACAACCGGAGACACCCACCTGTTTCATCACGAACAGGGTATCCAGGAATACTTGCGCAAATTAGTCGCGGATCGTGGTCGGAAAACGACCGTCGATTTCATTTTTTACCTGGAACGGCAGTTTAAAAATGGCCCATCAGGTGCTGAAGGAGGCGCACAGGCCCTGAAGATGGAAGTCGCCTTGCAATGGACCGATGAACCCGCCGAATTTGTCAAAAGTTATGTCAATGGCGTGGCCACTCCCAACGGGGGCACGCATGAAATGGGGTTACGGGGCGGCATCGTGAAAGCGGCACGCAATTACATCGACACCCACAATCTCACGCCTAAAGGCCTCTCCCTTCAAGCCGAAGATATTCGCGAGGGCATGGCGGCCGTGCTGAGCGTCCTGGTGCTCCACCCGCAGTTTCAGGGACAAACGAAGGAACGGCTCAATAATCCGGAAGTGCAGGCCCAAGTGGATAATCTGGTCCGACCGGCCCTGGAAACCTATCTCAACGAAAATCAAAGTATTGCCGAAGCCCTTGTGGGTCGCATGATTCTGGCCGCACGAGCCCGGGAAGCCTCTCGGGAAGCCTCTAAAGCCGTGATGCGGAAATCGGCCGTGAGCCATCGTCTCAATCTTCCGGGAAAACTGGCCGACTGCCAGAGCACGGATCCAACCATCAGCGAACTGTTTATCGTCGAGGGGGACTCCGCAGGCGGGACAGCCAAACAAGGCCGTGACTTAAAAAATCAGGCCATTCTTCCCATACGGGGCAAAGTGCTGAACACGGAAGAACTCACGCTGGCCAAAGTGGTGGAGAACAAAGAGCTGGCGGATGTCGTCAAAGTCTTGGGCTGTGGAGTCGGAAAAGACTTTGATCTCAAGAAACTCCGGTATCATAAAATTATCCTGTTGATGGATGCCGATATTGACGGCTATCACATCAGCACACTGTTGCTGACGTTTTTTTTCCGGCATATGCCTGATCTGATCCGGCAAGGCCACGTCTACATTGCCCAACCGCCACTCTACCGGATTGAAATCGGGAAGGAAGTCCACTGGGCCGGCACCGACGAGGAAAAAGAACGCATCGTGGCAGGGGCCCGCAGCAACGCCAATCCCACCATCAGCCGCTTCAAAGGCTTGGGCGAAATGTTTCCACAACAGCTCAAAGTCACCACCTTACAGCCCGCCACCCGTCGCTTACTCAAAGTCGACCTGGCAGACGAACTCCAAACCGACCGGACCTTTCAGGACTTGATGGGCAAACGCACCGAAGCCCGTTATGAATTTCTCATGGCCAATGCCGGGTTGGCCGACAACCTCGATGTGTAAGAAAATGTTCCGCTGTCATCCCTGCGATCTTTGGCAGGGATCTCTTTGAATACCATTCAATAAGATTCCTCTCAGGTACATTCTTCTCCTGTAGCGGCGTTCCGGCGGAACGTCGTCTTCATCGCACGTCATCCGGCCATCTAAGATAGACGCCCCACCGGGGCGTCCCTACCAAGAACATCACCCATCCCAAAGATGCCTCTCCTGTAGCGGCGGGTCGGTGACCCGTCGTCTTCCTTCGCACGTCGTTAGGGCATCCCAGATAGACGTCCCACCGGGACGTCTCTACTGCAGACCGATGGGTTCTTCCCTTGTAGCGACGTCTTTTTGGAACGTCGGCTTCATCGCTCATCGTCAGGACATCCCAGATAGGCGCCCCGTCGGGGCGTCTCCCCAATTCGGAAGAGAAAAGGGTAAAAGGATAAAGGGCAAAGGGTTAGGGGGTGTCCTGGGCAAGACGAAAACCAAGGAAGTTGGTCCGGTGGCCGGTGGAGTACCTGCCCCGGAGTGATGAGCGAAGGTCCACCGGTTCGCCGTTCCAGGCACCGCCCCGAATCACACGCTGGCGACAGTCACCGTCACCCGCCTCTAACCATGCCGAGCCATCCGTCGGTGCGCCCTCGTAATGCCCGTGCCAACAGTCTTCCACCCATTCAAACACATTGCCGCTCATGTCATACAGCCCGAGTTCATTGGGTCGTTTGCTGCCAACCTCGGCAGTCCTAGAGCCTGAGTTCTCAATATAGACCGCATACGTTCCCAGCTCTCTTTCTTGCGACGTGCCCGCCCAGGGCTCCTCGTTTCCTCCACCTCGTGCGGCATATTCCCATTCCGATTCGGAGGGAAGCCGATACAGCTTTCCGGTTTCCTCCGCCAGCCACGCAGTATAGGCTCTCGCCTCCTCCCATGAAACATTGATGACCGGTCGTGGTCCACGGCCCCAGGCTTGATCATTCGGGAACGGTCGATTGGTCGCAATAGCAAAACGGTCGTATTCCTCAAAGGTGACTTCGTGTTTACCCATGGCAAAAGGCTGTATGTTGACTTCTGGGATGGAGTCAAATGTTTCCCCTTGCCGATACTTACCGCCGGGGATGGGCACCATCTCCGGCGGCACATGAATGCTCACGACCAATGATTGCACCTTCAATTGAGCTTGCTCCATGTTATAGCCCTTTTGCCAGAGCCACGTGACGCCTCCAAAAAGCAGCAGGACGAGAAGCCCGCCTCCTATCCACAAGTGGCGAGCCCGGCTGCTGGCATCGAGAAATTCCCTGGTGATCTCCCCTGCGTTGACCCCCGCCTGTTGAAAATCGTGATATTCCCTCCCCGTGGCCAGTCCGCTGAATCGGGGCTTGCCCAGGGCGACCCACTTTTGTGCGCGGCTTTCCAGCAGCGTCCGATCCACCAGCGCTTTTTTATTGGTCTCGACATATTCCTTCAGGGCCGGCCACGCCTCGAAAAGTTTTTCATGGCTGATCGAAACGGTCGCCTCCTCCTTATCGCCCTCCGTGCGCAGGAGACGTTCGGTCACCAGCCTGTCGATCACGGGGTAGAGTTCTTCGGGAAACTCGGTTTTCTTTTGCCGATTGCGCGTGGGAATGCCCTCTTCCTTCTGCACCTTGGCCAGGGCGTGAAAGAGGACAGGCAACGCTTTCGCGGCTTTGATGCCCAGTTCCCGTTCGATGGTTTCTTCCACCTGTTTCACATGAGCGCCGATAGCCCCGGCCACGCCCCCAAGGCGGTCATACACCGTTTCGCTTAAGGCGTGATCCACCCGTTCTTGAAAGAGCCGGTCCAGCACGAAGGCCAGCAGCGGCAGGTTGCCGGATTCCGCTTCGCTCTCCCGAATGAGGCGCGCAGCAAAGGTCTCGTCGATGGTGAGGCCTGCGGCCTGGGCCGGTTTCAGAATCATGTCCGGCATCATGTACGGCTTAACAGGTCCGAGCGCATAGGTGCCTTTGCCGTTCAGCACCTTCACCATGTCCGGATGGCGATGACAATAGTGGAGGTGATCGCTCCGGATAGTGCCGATCACCCAGCAGGCTTTCTCTTGAGCCGCCTCATAAAGAGCGGACAGAAATTGATGGACCTGGGTCTGATCCTGTGACGTAAACAGTTCCTCCATTTGATCAAGGAAGAGCACCAGTGTGTGGG
>JAUIKP010000264.1 GCA_030430725.1 Nitrospiria bacterium | reverse complement strand
GACTAAGCGTCGGGCCATACCTAGAATGCGAAACCTGATCTCGTGAGCGGGCGTAGCTCAGTGGTAGAGTCCTTGCTTCCCAAGCAAGTTGTCGGGGGTTCAAATCCCCTCGCCCGCTCCAATTCACTCCACCTCTTCCCTCATCTTCTTCCGTTTTACATTTCTGGACAATTCCGGTTTTTTTCACGGTAGGGAATTCCGGAAAATATGGGATAGGGCTCCATGTCCGATCAATCCCGGTTGTCATGGGAGAAATTATCCACTGTGCTCCAAACATTCCATCCTGCCTCCACTCTTATTGTGATATCCAACGCGTCCAATGCTATCAGTGTCGGCTTTTTTCAATCACTCATATGAAAGCCTTTCTATTAATCATGACCCGGACCATCGTTGCATTCTCAAGCACTCGCACTCTCATAGTAGAACTGCCTGATCAGAGCAAACAGGAGGTATCGCAGTTGGACTCCGCAAGGGACTAGATACAAAAAGGCAACGCTAGTTCAAATTGGGAATTGTAGGGGGGAAGCTCAAGGGGTTCACTCAATTTTGTATGGATCAGAAGCGCAATGAGAGTAGGCGCGTTAACACATATCATTCAGGATTGAGGAGGATTTCTTAATGAAATGGGGACTTCAGATCTTACCGGATGCCGTCGTTATTCGAATGGTGGGTTTGCCGGATCATTCTTTCGGGGAAATGTTTGAAAAGGCCGCAGTGCAAGCGATGAGTCTGGAGCATCGCAAAGTCCTCGTTGATTTTTCTGAAGTGGAATCCATGGGCCCGATGGGGCTGACGTTGTGTGGGTATGGCCTCTATCATCTTCAGCAATTAGGTATTCCTGTCGCGCTCATTCAACCTCCGGCCACGCTCCTTCCTGTGCTTTGCCGGCATGGGATGAAAGAGTTTCCCGTCGTCCGTTCCCATGAATATGATGTCAAAACCTTCAATTAATCTGCATTTTTTCCTGCAATGGGCGATTTTCCCAACGCACCGCTCATTTCAGCCGCAAGGGTTTTGGAACCATACGGATTGCCATAAAGACCATAAAAAAAGGGACTTGGCCATGCCAAGTCCCTTTTTGGATTCCGCATATCGTTCCAATTAGAGTTGCCGTAGTGCTGTCACTCTCGCTTCAATGGGCGGATGCGTTGCAAATATCTGCATGAAACTTTGCGATTTCCCGGATATTTTCATCGTGGACAGTGCATCTTGTGAGCTATATTCAAATTGGGTGCGTTGCACCCAACGATCAATGCCTTCCAGAGCCGAGATCATATGTTCTTTGCCTACCGTGTTGGCTGCAAACCGGTCAGCTGCAAATTCCCGACGGCGGGACCACCAGCTAATGGGAATCATCGCCAAGACGGAGAGGATGATTTGCAACACGATATACACTCCAAATCCTAGAGCCTCATTACGTTCCGCCACCTGCCGGTAAATAAAGCGGCTAATAAAGTATACGAATGTATTCATCAACCCTGCCAGCACCGTTGTGGTAAACATATCGCCGTTGTAAACATGGCCCATTTCATGAGCCAGGACTGCTCGCACTTCACCTTCATTAAGGTTGTTGAGCAGGCCGGTTGATACGGCGACCATCGAGTTGTTTCTTGTGGGACCGGTGGCAAACGCATTGGGATCTGGTGATTCATAAATCCAGACCTCTGGCATGGCAATGCTTAACTTTTCAGATATTTTTTGGACAGTGTCAAATACGACCCTTTCCGCCTGATTTCGCGGTTCTGTGATTTGCGTACAGTCTATAAAGGCCCTGGCCATTTGTTTGGAAAAGGCCAAACTGATAAAGGCACCACCAAACCCAATGACAAATGCCCATAACAGATCCATTTGAGCGATTGATCCACGGAGATCGATTCCAAAGGCCGGGAGAATCATCTCAGATAACACCGTGAACGAAATTGAGAGGGTAATAAAGATGAGGATATTGGCAATCAGTAATAAACCAATTCCTTTAAGTTTTTTCATAGACAATCTCCCTTAATGTTCCAGATCTGATAGTGATGATAGTGAAAGCACGCTAATGTGTTCGACTTCATGATTGATTAAATGATCTTTTTGCCATTGTCCTAAAAATGACTTTTAGATTTCAACATGTTGGAAGATAACACCTTTTCCCTGAGAGTCAAGAGAGGCAAAGGCGTGACCCTCGTCTGGAAAATCGGTATGATACCTCTACTGATGAAGAGATCATTTCGTAAGTACATTCTTTCTGTAAATTATTATACACGATTGATAGTGGGTCTTGTTGGAGTGATGGGCTATTGGAGTTTTTCCGACCCTCTATATGCTCAATCTGACGAACCTTTCGGACAACAGGTGATGATCAGTATGGAAAGTTACGCCTATACGCCATCGGAAGTGGTAGTGGAGGCGGGTAAACCACTGACCCTGACTCTGAGTAATCAATCTTTTTTGGTTCCGCACAATTTTTTGCTGGATGACCCAAGCGGCATGCGACTTGCGGACGTGGATATTTCCAGCGGTGATATCAAAGCCGTCACCCTTACGTTGACCGAGCCCGGCATTTATCCTTTTTATTGCGACAAACAGCTCCTGTTCTTTCCCACACATCGTGAGCAAGGGATGGAAGGCCGTCTCATCGTTCGCTAGCTTATGCGCCTTTCTCCGTCAGATCAACTTCTCCTCGGTGAGATCCTTAAGCGGGTTTCCCGCTCATTTTATTTAACCCTTGCTGTCCTGCCACGCACGGTTCGTTCGCAAATTGGTCTGGCCTATTTGTTGGCCAGAGCTGCGGACACGATCGCCGATACAGGAGAATTAGAAGATGGGGTTCGCCGGGAATGTTTGCGACTGTTAAAAGGACAGCTGTGGGGAAGTACCGCCGAATTGGCTCAAATCCCAAAAATCCAGGCGCAAGTCCTCACGAAACAAAGCAACCCTGATGAGCGGCGCTTGTTGGAAGAGTTGGAGGGGTGTTTCCGGATTTACCAAAAATTTAGTCCAACCGACCGGTCTCAGATTGCTCAGGTTCTGTCGGTGCTGATTGGAGGAATGGAATTTGACCTCCATCAATTTCCCCAAAAAACGGAAGGGCAGGCGGTACGCGCCTTACAGGCAATTCATGATTTTGAATATTACACCTATGCGGTCGCGGGATGCGTGGGAGAGTTTTGGACAAAGATGGTGTGCAGCCACCTTCCGGGATTTCGAGGGTGGGATCAGGCCTGCATGATTCCTCTTGCCATTCGCTATGGAAAAGGTTTGCAAATGGTGAACATTCTTCGGGATTTGCCACGGGATTTGAGAAATGGGCGGTGTTATATCCCGACGGTGTTGCTGGATCAGGTATCTCTTATTCCCCAGCAATTGCTTGATGAAACCTCTGCACAGGCGTTTCGCCCCCTCTTCAGAAAATTGATTCAAGAGGCCCGGGATCATTTGGATCAAGGATGGCGCTATACCATGGCCATCCCTCGCCTGGAGATTCGCCTGCGGTTGGCCTGCATGTGGCCGATTCTGATTGGGATCCGTACCTTACAACAGTTATCGGTGTCCCCGCTTGTGCTGAGTCCGAATTCACCCATCAAAATTGCACGGAGTGATGTGTATCAAATTGTAGCGTCAACCGGACTCACCGGTGGCTGTGGTACTGTGGGTACGGCCTATTGGGGGTATTGGAGGAAGCGTATTATCTAATTTACTCTTGCTTCCGTACGAGCAGTTTTTCGCCCTTGAGGAAGACTCCATAAATGGCCTGAGAGGGGCAGGCATCCAGGCAGAGACGGCATGATTCCATGCATCGTGATGAATCAAATTTGTAGGGAGGAGTCGACAGCCAGGCTCCTGTCGGACAAACTGGAATGCAGATCGCATTATGGGTGCAACGGTCCGGATGTCGGACCAAGTGGTCTCTTCTCACCATCATAGGGCTCACTCCTTCAAAAAGGGCTCCAGAAAACATTTCAAGCATATTCATTGTGATTGATGATTCTCCCTCTCCCATTGTTTGACTAAATCCTGAATGCGCGATTTCAGTTCAGGAATTCGATCAAGGTTGTTATCAATGGCATTCAGAATATTTTCTAATCTGGCCATGCGTCCCAATTCCTGATCCATGCGTGTGAGGTGATCGTATTCCGTAAATGCGTTGGCATGAAAGGATTCAAGATGTGGACGAGCCGATATGAGTCCTGCTGTCACCACCTGCGGTTCTTCATGAACGGGTGGGGTGACAACAAAGCGGCCTTCGGATAAGAGGAGCACCGAATTTGGAGCATGTCCACGGATAGGGAGGACCTGTTCAATGGTGGCTCCTATGCCCTGTTCCCAGGAGGAGAGCCAGCCTGGAAAGGACTTTAAAAACGCCACCTTTCGTAAGTTGGCTTTCCATTTTTCTTCATTGCCCATAAGATGAAGGCCGTGTGCCGGGTTGTGGTGCCATGATTAAGGGACCAGTGGTCTATGTGTAAATAGGGCAAGGCATTAGGATTTAACTGTGGGTAACGAACCATTTTTCCCTGGCATCAGGAGCCGTTCCACTATTTCCCCTTTCCCGATATGTCGCTCCATGATTTCTGTGACATCAGCTTCCTGGCCAACCCAATACCAGACCCCTTCGGGATAGATGACGACGCTTGGTCCGTACTCACATTGGTCCAGACATCCGGCTTTGTTTGCCCGGACAATGCCTTTTAACCCTAACCGCTCGACTTCTTTTTTAAAAAAGGCATGTAATCCGACTGATCCCAAGGCCGCACAACACCCTCGTGGATCTCCCTTGGGCCGTTCATTAATGCACACGAAAATATGATGCGTGAATTTACTCATAAGCGTTACATTTCCATGGGAATAACCGACAAAAGAAAAGGGAAAATAAAGAGTCGATCTTACCTGAGGCTTCCGGAACCTGTCCAGATCACGGAAACAGGTAGGCAGGAAAGTCCTCGTATTTATTGGATAAAACATAGATAGTTGATGAATAGGATGTGGGCCGCATCAGGGCCACAGATAGATGAAAGGGGTTAAGACCATGGTGATTGGGGTCCCAAAAGAAATGAAGGATAATGAATTTCGTGTGGCACTGACTCCTCACGGCGTGAAGGAGTTGTGCGGTCGGGGGCATCGGGTCGTCATTCAAAAGGGAGCCGGGGAAGGAAGTGGGTTCAGTGATGACCTCTACCGGCAAGCCGGTGCAATTCTGGCCCCAACCGTAGAAGCGACGTATGGAGAGGCTCAACTCATTGTGAAGGTCAAGGAACCGCAGCCCGAAGAGTGGATCTTTCTGAAAAAAGATCATGTGGTCTTTACGTACTTGCATTTGGCGGCCTCCAAAGCCTTAACAGAGGCTTTGCTGAGAATTGGATGCGCAGCTATCGCCTACGAAACGACGGAGGATGCAAAAAGACAATTTCCGCTTTTGCGTCCCATGAGTGAA
>JAUIKP010000263.1 GCA_030430725.1 Nitrospiria bacterium | reverse complement strand
TTGGACTGGGAACAAGAACCGAGCAATCCCCAAGACCCTCACGCCATCAAGATATTCGGGGTATCGGAGCAAATTTTTTCTACAAAACGGGAAATGCTGGGATATGTTCCGAGTGATGTAGCCAAACAGATTGTAACGAGCGGACTCTGGCCATTTTTGCAACTCAGGCTGGATTCCATTTCTGTCGCAAAACAAGGGCTCATTGCCATCCGTTTTCAAATTCTTGGGCCCATCAGGAAAAAAAACGGTGACGAGCAACCACTTGGTGAACCGGACATCAAGGGGGAAAGAAGGCATACCCAGGCCACAAGACCAACATTCTTGTTCGGAAGTGAAGCAGAACTTCCAAAAGCGAATCGAAGCAAGGTCAAGCATGTGGCATTCTTCATTGGCAGGATTATCCTGATCATATTCGGCACCGCGTTGGCTTTTGTGGGCGGGACAATGGGCACAGCAGCCTGGCAAACCAAGGGAAACCTCTTCGTATTGATGCTCGTTCCATTGGCATTGATCATAATCGGGGGACTGCTTATCTGGACCGGAATTAAACCCTCAAAACTAAAAGACAAGGGCACCACATAAAATAGACCTTTGGGCTATAAGAATGCGTCCTTCAGGCACTTCCCGAGAAATCTGAACGCTGGGTATGGCAAGCACCTATCACCTCTGGCTGAAACCTACCGGTCAAGCCTATGATATTCTCATGAAGACCATTACCGACTTGAGTATAGCGTATCATGCTCCAGTCTTCGACCCGCATGTGACCCTCCTGGGTGCTCTTCCAGGAACAGAGGAGGCTATATCCCTTCAATGCATAAAACTCGGAGAATCGCTTGCACCTTTTGACGTTTTTCTGGCCGAACCAGCCTGTGGTGATCAGTACTTTCAATGCGTGTTCTTCAAGACTCAGGAAACACCGGCCCTCATGAATGCGCATGAACGGGCAAAAAGACTGTTCGTCAAGGAACACAACCCTTTTATGCCCCATCTCAGTCTCTTGTATGGTCATTATTCCCTTGACCTGAAACACAAAATAATGTCCACCTTATCTCAAGCATTGTCCCTCAACTTCACAGTCGACATGATCCATCTTATCCATTCCAGAAGCGACCATCCCATGGACTGGGCCCCAATCCTATCAGTCCCTTTGAGTGGTTAATACTTTTTTCCCTTTACACAATCGCGAGTGAATGTCGCCTTGTGCATTAAGTCTTCCTCGGTCAGGTCATCGGAATTTCCTGGTAAACCGACGGACTTGTCCGGCCAGTCCTCTAACATTAAAAGCCACGCGTAAATTCATTCGGCTAACTGAAGGAAAATCGGTTAAATGCTGAGAGGAAGCACTGACTCAAAAGGCAGGTATGGGTTCTGTTTGTTCTGGTTGAGAGATGCCCGTTACGATTTGTATAAGATGATCTAACACTTTTTGAATGTCTTCAGGTTGACCCAAGCTGATCTGGAAAAAGCTGGACATATCGGGGATTCCCTCAGCAATTTGTTTGGCCACTTCCACAAGTCCGTCAGGTTCAATTTCCAAAAGCTCCTTTGAAAAGTGAATCGCCGATTGAATAGCCACCTCGGGCTGTTGGTGGCACCACATATCAGCTAAACGCCCCGACAAGGCCACGCATTGAATAGTTAACCGGGAAACTTCATCGCTCCCGGACGCCAAGGAGGGGTCATGACTCCCCTTGACGGATTCTCGCAATAATTCAGGCAATTCCCACGTCTCGGCCAACCATGCCCCGATCTCGCAATGATCCGTTTTCCATCGATCTTGTTCCAACGCCTCAAGTGACTGATGATCCTGCGCAGCTTTTTTATACAGCAACCCATATTCCATCCCTAATGCCTCACTCATAACCAATACGCCCAAGTCTTGCAATAATCCGGCAAGGAACACCTCTTCTTGGTTCGTCGCCCGAATACGTTTAGCCAAAATCTTCGCGGCCAAACTCGCCAAAATACATCGATGCCAAAAGTGAGTATGATCAAACGCTCCACCACCTTTTTTTCGCAAGTCCCGATATAACGAAAAGCAAAACGCTAATGTGGCAATAGAATTCATGCCCAATAACGTCACCGCATGAGTAACCGTCGTCACTTTATGTCGACTGCCCCCGTAAAAACTGGAGTTCGCCACATTCAACAACTTGGCGACAAAGGATGGGTCTTTGCTAATGACGTCACCAATGCGTTGGGCGGTCGTCCTCTCATCCCGACACAGTTGAAGGACTTGCAGAGGCAATGCGGGGATGGCCGGGAGAGTCTTGCAATTTTTTATACGCTGCAGAATCTGGGGATCCATTATTCGTCAAACCTCATGCCTTGTATCGCCATTTCCCATGACAGCATTCCTTCATAAAACAATAATCCAGACGTATCACCGTATAGGCTTGTCTGCATAGATCGATTGGATAGGGAGTTCATTTCCGAATGAGCACCAGAAAGTTGAAGGAAAATCCGTTCCGGCATACAATCGGAGATCCACAAGTAATCAAAGATTTTATCGGACAATGAGTACCTGACTTGAGGTAGAAACCAGCCTATGATTTGACGGATTTCTCCCCTGCAAACACAGCCTCAACCTGACAAAAGAGACAATTTAGGAAGAGCCACGCAAAGGGAATGGCAGGAAAAACGAATATTAATGGACGGAGGGTGGGTGAAAGAATGTTGTGGCCTTCAGGAACACAGAAAATCCATCAGGACTGGATATGACCATAAAGGGTCGAAGGCGAAGCATCCATGACAAGAACGGGCACAAGGTCTCCCGGTTGACGGACTTTGTCATCCTTGGGACAGACAACCGTCACATTGTGGTCGCTATGGCCCATCCATTGCCGGTCAGACTTTTTGGAATGCCCTGCCAGCATAACCTCCACCGTGGTGCCGATGAGTTCTCGGTTTTTTGAAAGGGAAATTTCTTTTTGCAATTCCACGATCTGGTTTGTCCTGTATCCTTTTACCTGCTCAGGAACATCATCCACAAATTTTCTGGCCGCAATGGTGTGCTTTCGTTCAGAATATTTGAACACGAACGCCGCCTGATATCCCACCTCCTGCATGAGACGATGGGTCTCCTGAAACTCCTCATCGGTTTCTCCACAAAATCCACAAATAATATCGGTGGTCAAAACAAGAGGGCCTTTTTTTCGAATGGCCTCAACCAGCTTCCGATACTCTCGTTGAGTATAACCCCGCCCCATACGTTCCAGAATTCGATCATTAGCCGATTGGAGCGGCAAATGAATGGTCTTACAGATGGCGGGATGCTCCACAACAGCTTCAAGCAGGGCGGGAGGAAAATCTTTGGGATGGGGAGACATAAACCGCACACGCTGAACTCCCTGGACATCCCCAACGGCTATTAACAATCGGGCAAAATCCCATTCACCTGACCGGTAGGAATTGACATTTTGTCCCAATAACGTGATTTGCCGAACCCCCTGACTGACCAACTGATGGACTTCCTGAATAATCCCCTCAGGATCTCGAGAGCGTTCTCGTCCCCGCGTATAGGGCACCACACAAAAGGAACAAAAATTATCACAGCCCCGCATCACGGCGATCCATCCATTAATTCCATCCGGCCGGTCCGGAACGATATGGGCATACGTTTCGTATTCGGATAGATCAACGGCCAACCCTCGTTTACGATGTTCCAGCGCATCCATAAGAAGATCAGGCAGTCGCCGGTAACCATCCGGTCCGACGAGTACATCAATGAACGATCGGGTATCCATCAGCTCTTGTTTCAGATTCTGAGCCATACAGCCTAATACCCCGATGACCAAGCCACGTTCCTGTTTTTTATTGGTATAGCGGGCTAAATGGCCATACACGCGATTATGGGCATTCTCTCGAATGGCACAGGTGTTAAACAGGATCACATCGGCTTCATCATCATGCGGCGTAAATTGAAAACCTCGGGTTTTTAACAGCGACCGAACGATTTCCGAATCATATTCATTCATCTGACACCCGAAGGTCTCCATATACACCTGATAGCCACTTTGGCCAGAGGAACGTGTCCGGGCCTTCAGGCTGGTAGGGAGGACTAAAGGAGTTCCGCTCACAACCATTACCTTTCTATGAAACGCACACCAATGAAGAAGCAGAAAAAAGATCCTGTACCGGCGGAGAATTTTCAGAGGATGGCTCCAGCAATCCCAACGTGGTATCCGACATCATGCCGGTCACGATGACCGGTTGAATAGTATTCCGTAGCGGATGGGGAGAACGAACAGTGACACGGAGAAAATTATCCGTGAGCCCCGGCCAATACCCTTCGGCTTCCGGTGCTTCAAATAACACCGAGACTCGTCGCCCGACAAACCGCTGTTGGAACATCATTCGCTTGTAATCGGACATATCCCGCAATAATTGACTTCGCTTTTTCGTCGTATTCGGAGCCACGGGATGCGGTAATTTGGTGGAAGCCGTACCGGGCCGGGGCGAGTAACTAAATACATGCAAATACGCAAAAGGAAGATCTCTAACGACTGCTTGGGTATTCGCAAATTCCCGTGGACCCTCCCCGGGAAATCCCACCAGCACATCGGTCCCAAAACACACATCTGGAATCCGTTTCAGCGCCGATTCCATGGCCTCCTGGTACTCACGCACGGAATACCGGCGATTCATGGCCCGCAATATACGATCGTCACCACTCTGTAAGGGAACATGTAAATGCCGGCACAGCTTGGAGGAACTACTCATATAGTCAAGAAGACTCTCAGGAACCGTGGTGGGTTCAATAGAAGAAATACGGATCCGCTCCAGGCCTTGAATAGCTTCAAGGCGTTGAATGAGCACCAGGAGATCGGCGGCTCCATCACGGTATTGCCCGATGTTAACCCCCGTCAACACTAACTCCCGATGCCCCCTTTCCACCAACCGCTCGGCCTCACAAACCGCATCATCCAGAAATCGACTCCGCTCCCGGCCCCTGGCAAAGGGAATAAGACAAAACGAACACATAAACTGACACCCGTCCTGAATTTTCAGATTTGCCCGAGTCGTCGTATACGCTCCAACGCCTGCGATGGAAAAATTTTCAGGATCAATCCGTCCATGATGCACCAGTGGCACAGGTTGCTTTTTAAGCCGGGAAAAAGGCGGTATGATCGCAGGCAGCTTCATTTTGAACTGATTGCCGACAATGAGGTCAATATCGGCCATGCGACGAAGTACTTCCAAGCCGGTCTGAGCATAACACCCGGTGACGGCGATAAAGGCATGGGGAGAATGACGAAGGACCTGGCGAACGATTCGTCGACAATCCACTTCAGCCCTTTCCGTGACGGTGCAGGTATTGATCACAAAAACATCCGTTTTCTGGCCAAACGCTACCGGGAGAAACCCGCTTTGTTGAAACCCGTCTTGAAGCAGAGCCGATTCAGCCTGGTTGAGTCGACACCCTAACGTATACAAC
>JAUIKP010000262.1 GCA_030430725.1 Nitrospiria bacterium | reverse complement strand
CGGGAGAGGGGAGGGCTCGAACCAGAATATCATCGTGCTCCTCTTGGCTTATCCTGCCAGCGGCCAGCATGCCGGCAGCCTCGGTTGCCGTTTCGATCTGAATGGAGTTTCCGCTCAATGAGCAACCCGAGCGGATAGTGCCACCGTGTACCAGCACAACCGGCAATTCCTTCAACCAAGAGGCCGCCAGCATGCCACCTGCCACGGTCTTGTCACAACCGGTAATGATGATGGCCGCATCGGCCCGGTTGATTTCCATTTGTTGCACTATAGAGGCCGCGAACATCTCGCGCGAGAACAGCGAGTATCCCATGGCCGACAAACGAGGTTCTTTGCTGTAGGCATGCCCCATTGAAATCGCATCGGTAACCGCAGCAACGGGCTCAATCGCCGCCAGCCAGGCCTTTGTTTTCCATAGATGGGTAGCCATGTGCTCGGCTAGTTTTCGATGGTGAAGATTGCAAAGGTTGGTCTCGCCTCCGCCGTGAAAAATCAATACCACCGGTTGGTCGTAGTCCCCTGAAAACTTCCCCTTTCGAAATTCAGTTTGAACCGCCTGTCTCATCCATCCATTTCGCATGGCCAGTGGGCATCCATTTATCTCTTTAAAGAAATCGCTTCGTTTTCCCTGCTTTGAACCCATAGCTTTTATAAAATTAAATACCCGTACGGGAATTAATGGTACACTGCATCTGGATGTAGCTTGATGCTAATCCTGACATCCTTCATTTAGGCCCAGTATCCGTCGATTCAAGACACGGTCGTCCTTACCTCCGACAAAATCGTCGAAAATAAATGCGGTTGGCTCGATGAGATGCCTGTTAATGAATGCAGCACCTTCACGAGCGCCTTGTTCGGGCGATTTAACGCAACATTCCCATTCCAATACCGCCCAGCCGCTAAACCCGATTTCGGTCAAGAGGCTGAACATTTGTTTGAAATCAACCTGCCCATCACCCAAGGAGCGAAAACGTCCCGCTCGACCGGCCCAAGGCTGGTAGCCGCCATACACGCCACCTTTTCCATTGGGACGAAACTCGGCGTCCTTAACGTGGAAACCCCGAATTCGGTCACCGTATAGTCGAATGAATTCGATATAGTCCATTTGTTGTAGAAGCAGATGGCTGGGGTCGTAGTTTAAAGCGGCAGCAGGATGTCCCTCCAACGCATCCAAGAACATTTCCCAGGTATGTCCGTCAAACAGGTCGGATCCAGGATGCAATTCGAAGGCCAAGGTCTGACCCAGCTCGGCAGCGAGGTTGAGCAAAGGGAGCCAGCGCCGGGTCAGCTCTTTCATCCCTTCCTGCACGAGACCTTTGGGCCGTTGCGGCCAGGGATAGGCGAGGTGCCAGGCCAGGCCACCTGACAGAGTAGGGACGGTGTTGAGTCCGAGATGGGCGGAAGCGAGCAGTGTCAATCGTAGTTGTTGGCGGGCCCATTCGACCCTGGCCTGGTCGTTCAATCCTTTGGGGTAGAAGGCTTGAAACGCAGTTTCGTAGGCCGGATGGATCGCCATTACTTGACCGGCTAGTGATGCGTTGAGCTCGGTTGGTTCAATTCCAATAGTATCCAAATTTTCACGCCAGTCATCGCAATAGCTTTGGGATTCCGCCGCTTGTCGGAGATCGATGAAGCGAGGATCTTCCCAAACGGGAATCTGTATGCCGGTGTAGCCCAGCTTTTTCGCCCATCCAGCAATTTCCGGTAGCGTCTGGAAGGGGGATTTTTCTCTCACAAACTGGGCGAGAAAGATGGCGGGACCTTTGATGCGATTCATTTTGAGACCAAGAGAAATTGAGGGGTTGTTCAGCCCTTAACTGGTTTCCATCGTCCGCCCGCTTTAGCGCTGGCAGCGATAGCGTCGACAATATGGCTGACGCGGCAACCGGTAGCAAAAGTAGGGAAGTCGATTTCGTTGGTACTGGCGGGGTCTGCTCCGGAAGCAATGAAGCTGAGTATGCGTTTCATCAAGTTGCGAAAGGCATCCGGCCATGCTTCGTTGTGTCCGCCAGGAAGGGTGGCCAAGTGGCGAATGGAAGAGTCGAGGAGGGGAGGATCTTTCAGCAGGATCTGGTTCGGTTCGTCCCGATGGCCTATCCACAGTTCGTTGGGTCGTTCCTGTTGCCAGCGCAGCGAACTGCGCGAACCGTTTATTTCGATGCTTAAATCGTTTTTGTGGCCGGCGCACAATGCACTTACGTTGAAAAGTCCCCGTGCACCGTTCTCAAATTCACACATGACCATGCCCAGATCGGGCACGGAAACGTCGAAGCCAGTGGTTTTCCCATTCTTCGCGGGCTTACGCCTTGTGGGAATGAAGGTGGAAAAGTCGGCGAGCATCCGGACTATGCGGAGACCGGTTAGGTGCTCTGCCAAATCGTACCAATGTGCGCCTGCGTCGGCCACCATAGCGAGAGGACCGGCTTTCTCTGGATCGATACGCCAGTTGTAATCGGTGTCCTTCAGCAGCCATTCTTGAAGGTAATGTCCGTGGATGAACCTCGGATCGCCTATGTTGCCCTTGTCGATAATGGCCCGCGCGTGTTGGAGCATGACGTTGTAGCGAATGTTGAAAGTGAGCGCGTGTACGACTCCGGCACCTTGGGCGGCTTTGAGCATCCGCCCTGCTTGACGGGAAGTGATGGCCATGGGTTTGTCTACGATGACGTGTTTGCCCGCCTGGATCGTCGCGAGCGCCAAGTCATGGTGCAGGTGGGTTGGCGTGGCGATATCGACCACGTCAATCTCCGGGTCATCGATGAGTTGCCGCCAATCGCCAAAAGCTTTTCCGATATGGTATTGCTCAGCCTTTGATTTTGCCTCTTTGAGGGAGGTTGTGGCGATGGCCGTTACATCGGCAAATCCCAGTCGCCGAATCGCGTCCAGGTGGTGTGGCCCTATAAAGCCGAATCCAATGATACCCACACGAATCTTTTTATTAGTCATGAGCGAATCAAGTATTTTGCTCGGCGGCTTTCCCCATGTTCGCTTCGGGGATTTTGCCCTGGATCGACCAGCCCCCGTCGGCGTAGAGTACTTGCCCGGTAACGTAGCTGGATTCCTCCGAAGCGAGAAACACCGCGGGCCCGATCATTTCCGAGGCTTCTCCGGTACGACCGAGCGGAACAACGTTTCCCCACTCATTCTTGTAATTGGGATCATCACGTAGATTGCGTTCCACGCTGATCGGACCGGGAGCGAAAGTATTCACACGGATGCCCAGCGGAGCGAGTTCGTTGGCGAGTTGCCGGGTCAGTCCGTGTAGACCGGCTTTACTCGACGCATAGGCGACTAGGTTTTTGACACCTAGGGCCGCGCAATTGGTCGACACGTTTACGATTGAACCCTGAGCGCCTGTTTTTCGCATCCATCTTGCAGCTTCTAGGGAACAAAAGAAAGGGCCTTTCAAATTTGTATCCAATACCTGGTCCCATTTCTCTTCGGTGGTTTCGAAAAGCGTGCTCCACCCGGTGAGCGCGGCGTTGTTAATGAGGGTATCAAGCTGGGTAAATTCCCGTCTGGCTTGAGCAAACATTTCTTTAATCTGATCGAATTTGCTGATGTCGGCCCTGATGGTGATCGCACGCCGCCCAAGAGACCGGATGTCATTTGCGGCGGCTTCGGCGCCTGCGGCATCCGTATGGTAGTTCAATATAATATTCGCTCCCTCCCGGGCGCAGCCTAGGGCGAGTTCGCGTCCGATTCCTTTGCTGGCACCTGTGATAAGGATGGTCTTGTTTTGAAGTCGAAGTGTCATGGAGCTTGACGGTATGTCTTAAACTTCTGGAGTCAAAAGAACCTTAATTGCCTCACCCGATTCGAACAGGTCGAAGCCTTTCTTCCATTGGGAAATTGGAAATCTGTGCGTGATCAATGGAACGGGATTCAACCCTCGCTTGAGAAGATCCATTGATCGCGTCCAAGTTTTGGCGGTGTATCCAACCGAACCCAACACACGCAGTTGTTTGAAAGCGACATGGTCGAACGGCAAGGAGATGTCGTTGCCAAAGTGTCCCACCTGAATGTATTGCCCAAGGGGACGAACCGCTTCCAAGCATGCTTTGGCTGAAGCGGCCGCGCCTGAGACCTCGAAGGCGATATCAACACCGAGGCCTTGGGTTGTTTCTCGCACGCATTCCATCAGATCATCCTTTTCAACATTAACGATAGCGGCCGCTCCGAGAGTTTTGATTAACGACAAACGTTCAGCATCCTTAGACGTACCTGCCACGATGGTTGGAATTCCTTCTTGAATAAGAACTAAGGAACAAAGCAATCCGATGGGACCGGGGCCGGAAACCAGGGCGATATCATTGGGTCGTAGGGTTGCGATTTCCAAAACGGCGTGGACTGCGGCTGCAAGGGGCTCAACGAGGGTGCCCGCTTCCTCTGGCAGTTCGTCGTTTAGGCGAAAGAGTTGGTTCGGCCGCATGCATGCGTAGCGGGTGAATGCCCCGTTGACCCCATGGCCCATGCCTCGCCGGTCCGGGCAAAACATAAATTCTCCTGAGCGGCAATAGTCGCAATGGCCACAAGTTACGGTATTGGCTCCGAGAACCGCGTATCGCGCGGAACGGTCGGTCGTTCCTTTGATATCGGCGCCTTCTTCTATTACGCGTCCCACGAACTCATGGCCAAGGATTACCGGCGGATAATTGCGAAATGTATCATTGTAAACATGAAGGTCTGTGCCGCAGATGCCGCAAGAGAATATCTCCATTTTTACTTGGTTCCGCTTCGGACTAGGCTCCTTCAGATCCAGAAGTTCAACATGACCCGTTCCCGGTGCGGTTTTAACGACAGCTTTCATGGATGAACAGTATGGAGAATCGTGAGGGCTTCTCGAACGATATCGCATGAGCGGAGACCAAACTTATTCAGCAGCTCGGGAGCAGTCCCGGACTCGCCGTAAACATCGCGAACACCAATGCGTCTGACGGGAGCCGGAGCGGTTTCTGCCAAGGCAGAAGCGACGGCTTCGCCAAGACCTCCGATGATCGAATGTTCCTCGGCGGTGACAAAGCCTCTGGTTTCCTTCGCTGCTTTCAGTAGCGGTTCGAGATCCAGCGGCTTGATGGTCGGGTAGTGAAGAAGGCGTGCGTGGAAGCCCTGTTCTTTTAGTTTGTCTACAGCCTTTAGGCCTTCGGAGACCATGATTCCGGTGGTGACAATTGTCACGTCGTTGCCTTCGCGAAGTGTTTTAGCCTTTCCGATTTCGAAATTGCTATGGATCTCTGAAACGACCGGGTAGGCATCCCGTCCAAAGCGTAAATAGATAGGGCCGGGATGAGTGGCCGCCGCCTTGGTTGCTTGTTTCGCTTCTTCATAGTCGCCAGGAACCAGAACAGTGAAATTTGGAAAGGCACGGGTAATGGCGATGTCCTCGCATGCCTGGTGCGAGGCTCCATCGCCTCCTGTGGTAATGCCCGCATGAGTCACTGCCA
>JAUIKP010000261.1 GCA_030430725.1 Nitrospiria bacterium | reverse complement strand
AGGATCGAAATTACACAAGCTTGCTCTGGCGTCTGGCCACTTGTGCGGCCTTTCGTAATTGATCGGCCCTTGATTCCCCGGTCATTTTTACATTCCGGTACATACCCAGGGCCCAGATGGGGAAATACTTAAAATATCCATGGTACCGTAAATAAAAAACCCTGGGAAATCCGGTACCCGTATGAAACGGCTCATCCCACACACCATTCTCACGTTGATGACGAATGAGCCAATTCACTCCCCGAACAACGCTAATGGAGTCCGATTCTCCAGCTTGAAGGAGCGCCATGAGCGCCCAGGCAGTTTGAGATGCCGAACTTTCGCCTCGCCCTGCCTTTTCTACTTCAGCATAGGAATCACACGATTCCCCCCAGCCCCCATCAGAGTTCTGAACGGACTCTAACCATATGACGGCCTTCTGGATCCATGGCACCGTCATATCAAGGCCTATTGCACGAAGGCCTGAAAGGACACACCAAGTCCCATAAATATAATTGACCCCCCACCGGCCATACCAACTTCCGTTTGGCTCTTGCTCCTTGCGTAGGAACTCAATGGCAGGGTTCACGGCAGGGTGAGACTGGTCATACCCTAACGTCCCCAACATTTCCAAACATCGACCGGTTAAATCGGCCGTACTGGGATCCAGGAGAGCCTGATGATCTGCAAAGGGAATCTTATTAAAAATTAATTTATTGTTATCCTTATCATATGCGCCCCAACCACCATCTGACCCCTGCAATGCCAAAGCCCATCGAAACCCTCGTTGAAGTCCCTCGTCGGTACAGAACAACTCGGCAGGGTTGATCTTGGCCAACCCCGTCACCACAGCCGCGGTATCATCCACATCAGGATACCATTCATTTTCAAATTGGAACGCCCATCCACCAGACCGAGCTTTTGGAGCCGATATGGCCCAATCTCCCACTTTTTGACACTGACGGGCTCGCAACCAAGCATCAGCTCGTTGCAATGACGAATGGTCCAGCGCAAGGCCCCGTTCGATCAGCGCATTTATTGTTAAGGCTGTATCCCATACTGGAGAATGACAAGGCTGTAAATGCAGCATAGTGGGCGTTGGGGTATTACCAGGATTCGAGTAAATTTCAAGTGCTTCTATTTCCCTCAATGCTTTTTGAACCAACGGATGATCCGTAGAGTATCCCAAGGCTCGAAGAGCAAAAATCGAATAGACCATTGCCGGGAAAATGGCTCCCAATCCTCCTTCTCCATCCATATGCTCAATCATCCAAGACTGTAAGCTAGTCAAAGCCTTTTTCCGGAGAGCTTTTATGGGATAGGCCTCATATAAACGAAGCAGCCCATCGACCCATACAAAAAAATTCCGCCAGCTTATGAGAGTGGAATCCCGGTGCAACGGTGGAACCTGAGCATAGTCCACTTCATGACGAGGCTGAAGGAAAAGTTCATCAATCCCTTGTTCCTTGGAAATTGTACACATAGGTCGATGGGCAAAAACAATTAAAAGCGGGATAATGACTGCCCGAGACCAATATGAAACAGCATATAAATTAAAATAAAACCATCGTGGAGCTAAGAAGATTTCCGGAGGCATACATGGTATCCCGCGCCAATCATATTGCCCGAATAATGCTAAGGCAACCTTGGTGAAGACATTGGCTTGAACGACCCCACCTTTGGCCAGAATAAAATTCCTGGCACGTTCCATTACAGGCTCCTCGACAGAAACCCCGGACAGCTTAAGCGCAAAATAGGCTTTTACCGTTGCACTGATATCTGCAGGTCCTCCGGAAAAAATCGGCCAACCTCCATCCTCAAGCTGAGCATGAAGTAAATACCTCGTAGCTTTCCGCTCTCGTTCATGATCAACCACATCCAGGAAGTGACGAAGCATTACATACTCAGAGGTAAGAGTCGTATCCGCTTCCAATTCCTCAACCCAATATCCCTGTTCAGAATCTTGGGTGTTCAGTAACCAGTCCTCCCCTTTTTGAAGAGCTGATTCCAGAGCACTCATATGGCCAAGATTGGTTGTTCGATGGAGGATACGATCCGGAGAAATCTCCGGATGAAGGTTATGGGAAACCAACTTGAGTGGCGGTGGCTTTGGCTTTACCCGATAGGATCTTAACTTTGGAGGCAGGTTCTCAATGATATTCCCCGATAACCGTACTAAGAATTGCTTGAGCAACTTCATGCAGCCGTTCTTTCTGAGAGTTAATTTTTAATTATGCAATTTTGGGGGAATGCTACCAATAAGTGAGAGATTCACAAGACGCAAAAAAGCCCTGGTTAAACAGGGCTTTATAACGAAATGCGGTCAGACTGTCAAGCGAATACTTCTCTGCCGGGTTTTCTAAAGAATAAAGTTTGGATTGGAACGCTCCTTAAGTTGAAAGTAGAACAATACGATCACGGTGATGTTTCACCTGACGAGTTCCGTTCCTCGTATCAAATACTACGGGAGCGTGCTCAACAATCAACTGATAATCAAAAGCAGAATGTGCGGTCAAAACCAGGGCACAGGCACTGCGTTTTAACAATTCAACATTTATCTGTTGAGACTTATACTCCTTCCCCTGAATATTCAGGGAAGGAGTAAAGGGATCAGAATATAGCAGAGCGGCACCTTCATGTTGCAATAGCTCCATGACTTTTGTGGCAGGCGATTCACGTGGGTCTTCAATATCGGCTTTATAGGTTACGCCCAAGACAAGAATGGTTGAATCTTTTAAGCATTTCCCTCGTTGATTTAATACCCTCTGAAGTTTACTCATTACGAAATAGGGCATATTTTCGTTAATTTCTCCGGCTAGTTCAATGAACCTGGTATGAACATCATACTCTTTTGACTTCCACGCTAAATAATAGGGATCCAGGGGAATACAATGTCCACCCACGCCAGGGCCAGGATAAAATGGCATAAAACCAAAGTTCTTCGTGGCGGCCGCATCAATCACTTCATATACATTAATGTTCATTCGGTCACACAATAAAGTCAGCTCATTCACTAACGCAATATTCACTGAGCGAAAAACGTTTTCAAAGACCTTTGCCATTTCCGCTACCCGTGGAGAGCTGAGAGGAAAAATTTTCACAATAGATTGCTCATAAAATGTTTTGGCAACTTCTCCGCATGCCTTAGTGACACCACCAACCAATTTAAATGTGTTATGAGTCTTAAATTCAGGATTCCCAGGATCCACCCGCTCAGGCGAAAATGCAACGAACAGATCCTTTCCAACCGTCAAGCCCGTTGCCGTTAAGGCGGGCAAAATGACTTCCTCGGTTGTTCCAGGATAGGTTGTACTTTCCAATACAACGAGCATATTCGGATGGGAGTACTCGGCAAGACGCCCAAGAACTTTCACAATGGCCGAGATATCCGGCTCTTTATTTTTGGTCAGGGGAGTGGGCACACAAATAAGAATCACATCGCATTGCCGTAACACAGAGAAATCAGTTGTCGCCTCTAATTTTTTTTGCTCTACAACTTCTCGTAAATCAGCGTCCACTATATCCAATATATAATTTCGCCCTTCATTCACCATTTCAACTTTGGCTCCCACCTCATCCACCCCAAACACCCGGTACCCGGTTTTCGCTTGAAGAACGGCTAATGGGAGTCCCACATAACCTAACCCAATCACTCCAACATTGGCTGACCGATTTTTAATTTTATCCAATATGTCCACTTTTGCCCTCCTTTTGAGGCTACCTAAATCGATTCAGTTAAATTTCGGAGAATATCAACTTTTCTTGAGTTGGGTCCCGGTAAATACATAGCGCTCTGACACAAAAAACCTAGGAAGACACATCATTCGTCACATTTGTGAGGACCTTTCCCTCATTAATAGTCCACACATCGCAGGTGGCATCTCCATCAATGTTTCCAATTGCAACCGCCGTAAAGCCTAATGTACTCACAGAATCTAAATTCGGGTCGGTGCACCCGGGAGGCATTGCTCCAATATTGGCATTACCGATTTTATAAAAATATCGTTGCGAAGACCCACTCATGCCAAATCCAATTGCATTAAAATCATCGATATACCCATTATTTTCTGCAAAATAGGCAATTTCTGCAGTGTGAATGGCCACCAAATTGCTTTTGGCCTCCGTTTGCTTGGCCTTGGCCTGATAACGCAAAAAATTTGGAATGGCTATGGTCGCCAAAATTCCAATAATGGCCACCACAATCATCAGCTCCGTTAAACTGAATCCCTTTTGGTCATTAAGTTGAGTCAGCATCCTACGAAACCTCCATGGAGTTCTATCCTCCAACAGATTGTTATATATTTTGCCCTCGGATGATGGTACACCTGATCTTCTCAAGTAGCCAGGGCTCCGAGATAATCAACACGGAGCCAAACGCCTCAGCAGTCACTGCCCATTCCAGCCACACCAAAGAGGAGAAACACATCGTCATACAAGGCAAATAACGAAAAAGTGTGTCTATTTATTCGCCAGAAAGAAAGCAAATCTTAAGAATCCATCACTGAAAATGACTCAGACACGGAATCTATCTAGAAGGCACCTACCCCCTTTCATAATCATCCGGAGGCATTTTTAATAAATTTATTGTCTATCCCAAGCGGATAAATATCTAGAATGGTGAGAAGCTAGGGGGCCAGGGTGGACTGGTGGGAAAGGGTAGGAATAGGCTCCCCAAAACCGGCCTCACGAAACCGCTTCTCCAGCGACTTATTTGTTGAATCGAGTTGCAGTGAATGAAGCCAGGCCTCTCGCGCTTTATCTCGTTCGTCTTGTTTTAAGAAAATTTCCCCCAAATGTTCATAAATCACAGGATCATCGGACACTAAGGAGACTGCTCGCTGAATGGTTTCCAGGGCTTCTTCAATCCGTCCAAGTTTATAGAGTGCCCAAGCCAAACTATCCACGTAATACCCATTATTCGGTTTTAAGGCGACGGCACGTTGGGTAAGAGACAAGGCCTGCTCACCATTGATACCACGATCGGCATAGCTATACCCCAAATAATTCAAGGCATCCGCATGTTCGGGATCCAACAATAGAGTCTGCTCCATTTCCCTGACCACTTTATCGAAATGGTCCAATTTGTCGTAGGCCGTGCCTAAATTAAAATGGAGTTCCGCATTTGATGGGTCATGGTGTATACCCTCCTCTAATCTGGCCTTGGCTTCTTGATACTCTTCCATTTGAAAATGGGTCAGTCCCAACAATAAATACGGCTCTGGCCGCTTAGGATTAAGGCTGACGGCCTGATCCAAATACGAGAGCGCTTCCTGGTTTCGTTTCAATCGATATGACACAAAGCCTAAATGCAGAATACTGTCGAAAAACGTGTCGTCCATCTGGACATTCGTTCGATATGCCTGAATCGCGCGGTCATAATCCTTCATTTCCTCATAAAG
Source organism: Nitrospiria bacterium (assembly GCA_030430725.1). GTDB lineage: Bacteria > Nitrospirota > Nitrospiria > Nitrospirales > UBA8639 > Nitrospira_E. The sequence continues at coordinate 72 of JAUIKP010000261.1, read as the reverse complement.
CAATCCCAGAAAGTCACGAACACGCAATTCGTTAGGCCTCACCCGCAAGATGGCATTCAACTGCTCGATTGC
>JAUIKP010000260.1 GCA_030430725.1 Nitrospiria bacterium | reverse complement strand
ATCAGGATTCTGAAAAACTAGCCCTACGCGCCTGGCCAATTCATTCATCGATGTGGTCCGGGTATCCATGCCGTCCACAACAATGGTGCCGTCTGTTGGCATCAAGAGGCCATTAAGCAATCGTGCAAGCGTACTTTTCCCTGATCCATTCTGACCCAGCAAGGCCAGGAAGTCTCCTGGATGGATAGTAAATGACACGTCATCCAGGACCGCATGCTCTTCATACCGGAACGAAACATTGTTAACCTCTATCAAGGGCAAAGCCATGGTTGATTTTTCCCCGGAAATCTGACTCAACCGAAGTGTGTCATCCAGAACCGCGGCGGGAGGAGACAAACGAAGATTCAAAATCTCAGCCTGGTTCCAGGCTTCTTCGACGGAAATAGGCAAGTCCTCCACGCCCCATTCTTCAAAACATTCAGTCAAATCAAAGGGTCGAAGACCATAATTCCGCATCAACCGAGGCTGTCGCATCAAGGCTTCAGGTTTCCCCTCCCAAACGATTTGCTCCTGATCTAAAACCAGAACCCGATCCGCTTCCAAAAGATAGCCATCATCATGCTCAGTCATAAGCACAGTCATCCCGCCTTGTTGGAGATTACGTAAAACCTCCTGCAATTGCGCTCGCCCTGCCGGATCAAAATCTGAACCGGGTTCATCTAAGACCAACAGCGCCGGTTCCTGCACGAGCACGGAAGCCATGACCAGACGTTGCCTCTGGCCACCGGACATCCTCATAGGATCACGGTTGGCACAATGGTCCAACCCCATTTGACGAAGGGCATGAACAACCCGCCGTCGGACCTCGTCCACAGAAAGCAGAGGGTCACGATACTCCAAGGGGTGGAGCAATTCCCTCTCAACTGTCGTCGCCACAAGTTGCGTATCAAAATCTTGAAATACCAGGCCGACTTGGCCGGCCTGTTTCCACACGGGATCATCCATGGTTCCCCGTCCCTTCACCCGCAACGTTCCTGAGAAAATTCCAGGGATCATGTGAGGAATGAGACCATTACAGGCATAGCATAGGGTGGATTTTCCACTTCCACTTCTGCCCAACAGGACTACGAGTTCCCCAGAAGTCAGAGAAAAGGAAACATTCCGGAGAACCAGCGCTGAACCCGAGGCATATTGGAAGGAAAGTCCCCGACAGTCCACAATCGCTTCGTTGAGATAGTCATTCGCCTCCTCGCTCCCTATCGATTCATGTGACCGCAGAGTTTCGGAAGAGTGAATGGGGGAAGGACTTGATTCTCGAATATCTTCATAACGTAATTGCCACCGTTGCACCCTCGGATAGAGAAAGCCCAACAATGGAGGACCGAGGAGCAAGCCCATCACCACATTATTTAAAAAGATCGCTGGAGCGAGAATAACGAAGGGTAACAACCCCAACCACTCCACTCCCCACGCAATCATTCCGGCACAGGCAGCTGAGGCAATCACACACACCACACCGTATTCCATCATCTGACGCCAGGATTTCCCCAAAGGCGGCTGACCAGATGAGAACCACCCCAAATGCCCCCACAATACAAAAGGAAGATATCCAAAAATAAAATTGCCTAATAATCCAAAGAAACTTGCCGGCCCCAAGGTGCCGAAACAATCTCCGATGACATTGCCGATTCCTGCACCCCAGGCCGCAGCGGGACCAAATAACAGCGATGCGACAATGGGAATCGCATTAGCCGGACGTAATTCCACAAAACCAGGAACAATCGGAATGCCGGCTTTAAAGGGAATAAGAATCGCCGCATAAATGGCGGCAATCTGAGCCGTCAAAACAATCTGCCTGGTATCCTGCCAGACAGCCAGCAAGTCCCCCCACCATCGCCGTGAATCTCGAGCACCTTGAGGAAACGACATAAAATATAAAAAGCCCCTTGGACGGGAGGTATGCAGATAACTGATGTATCAGGAATATTTTGATTGTCGATTAAAATATGGCTTCCGATGAGCTATTTAAACAGAAAAAGTTAAGGCCTGAATCATGTAGACAAAAGGAGGGTAAAACGGGGAATTTGAGACCTGCCAATGAGCGACCTTCCTGCCCCGTCCTTACAACGCAAAGCGCTTTGCGTGAAGACATGAAACCGCTCAGGGAAGGAAGGGAACGCCATTGACATCATTTTTCTTCGTCCCCGGACACAAACACCATACGATGCTCAGCCTCCGCATACAGTGGACCGTCAGCGAGGGCATTCAGCAACAGATCCCTCAAGGGGATTTGATGATCCGTTCGGTGTGTGACATGAGTCAACATGTCATAGCCATCCCCGCCGTCAGCCACAAATGCGTCAGTCGCCACGGTATAGGTTTTGGAAATATCTAACGGCACACCTCCAACCATGACGTTTCTTACACGGGATCCGACCGGAGCCTTTCCTTGATACGTAACCTGGAGGCCGGATATCTGGAAAAACCGGCCAGAATGATTCGGCCATTGGCTCACACTATGCTCTAACACTTGACGAAGCATCGCTCCCGTCACATGTAAGGTCACAAGAGCGGAATCAAAGGGCAGTACCGACAGTACATCGCCAAGTGTGACTGGACCGGGGTCCAAACTTCGGCGAATCTGTCCGGCATTAATCAAGGCGATATCCGTCCCCAATGTGCTTCGCATACGATCGGCCAACAGATTGCCTAAATTGGCTTCTTGGGTCCTGATAACCGGTCGATCGCCCTGGAGCCGCACCGATGCCTCCCCCAACACCTGGGTGGCATGCCGGGAAAACCGCTGTCGATAGTCATTCAGAAGTTGCTGGACCTTCGGCTCTACCGGAACCCCCACCGTCACGGGAATATTATAGGAATGCGCCTCAACCACCGATCCGTCTGCAATCGTCAGATCTAATCGCCCGATTGTCCGCCCTTGACGATGCGTCTTCACATACACCGATCGGGGTCGGATCACGGTTTCAACCGGCTCGGTCAATCCAGGAGCATACAATCCGTCAAATCCTTCGGTATGTCCACCGATGAGCACATCCACCCCCTCAACGGTCTCCAGAATGTTCAGGTCTTCCTCACTATCCTGATGTGTGAGGGCAATGATCAGATCAACATCCCCCACCGTTCGTAATCGCAGGGCCTCCGCTTGAAGAGAACCAATTGGATCGACCAACGATAATTCCTTTGCCACATCCCGATTAAAGGTGCCAGGAAAATTACTTTTCCCGACAATTCCTAAAACCCCGACGACTACATTCCCCAAACGAGTGACAAACGAGCGCCGGCAAGGCAGCCGAGATCCCTCGGACTGGAGATTCGTGCATAAAATTGGGAAATCGGCCAACTCGCCCAATGTGCGAAGATGGTCTATTCCATAATCAAAATCATGATTTCCAGCCACCATCGCGTCATAGCGGATCAGATTCATGGCCCGAATATCCGGTTCACCGCGAAACCAGGAAGACAAAGCCGTACCAATAAGGATATCCCCCGAATCCACCAACAAAACCGGCACGCCTTCCCGTCGAACTTCTTCGACAATTGTGGCTCGTCTGGCCAATCCCCCAATATTAGTTTCGCCGGCTTGACCAAGCGGAAGTGCCACCCCGTGATGTTCACTTGAATGCACAATCACCAATCTGTCGATCGCGTGGGCTGGATTCCCCCAGAAAATCAAGATAAGGAGGAAAGACTCCCAATACCCTGCTCTTTGTAGGATCGGTCGCATACAATGGTTCGATTCGACACGAAACAGGTTGGGAACCCAGCCTCACGTGTTAGGATTGCACACAACGGAACCCGATATGGGCATAGGGGTAACTTTGTCGGAACCAATTTCGAAATGACCGGCGCAAAAGCCGTCTAGCGGTATGAGGCCCCCCACCTTTCACCACATAATGATCCTGGTCAAAAAATCTGGCGGAATAGCCAGGATAGGTGGAATGGGGCGAAAAACCGTGAAAAGGATGAAAAAGGGTCGATGTCCATTCCCACCCGTTCCCCACCATCTGAGCCACTCCAAAACCATTACGCTCGTAAGACGGTGTGTTGACTGGAACCGGATTCCAAGATTGAGAATCCACATTCACGTGTTGCACCAGTGATGCCTCATCACCCCAGGGGAACGATTGTTCAATCCCGGCCGGAGTGCCAAAGGCGGAGCGATGGAATTGCGCTTCGGTGGGGAGGGCCATCCCGACCCAATTGGCATACGCTTGGGCCTGTCTATGCGTCACATACACCGGCCAAGATTTCGGTAATGGGATCTCATGGAACATGGTGCGCATATACCAGGCATCCCCTCGTTTGACCCAAAAGGCCGAAGGCTCCCCACCTTCCTGGACAAATCGCAAATATTGCTGATTCGTCACTTTATACCGGCTGATTAAAAAACCAGGAACAGCCACTTCATGTTGCGCAAATTCGTTGTCCCAACCAAACCCCTCATCGGCCTTCATCCCTAAAGTTGCAATACCCTCAGGGACTTCGATCATCTCATCTTTCGCCATTTCATCTGAATTGGGAAAAGAAGAGACGAAAGAAAAATCGGACGGAGGCTCCTTATACTTGGAATCCAAATGGTGCAACAAGTAGGCATTAGTCTCAGCATGCATCAGACGATGTTCAACAGCCATATAAACAATCGATTCTGGAACAGAAGTCAATAGACGATCCACTTCTTCACGAGCACGGGTATTATACCGGTACACTTCATTGATCGTTGGCCAATCGGAGGGTTGGTCAATGGGAAGGTTTCCAAGGGAAGGATCAATGCCGGCTTCAAATAATTGATCAAAAGATTCATGAAAGGACGGCATGCCCAATGTCCACCGGCCAATCTGGTTCCAGTCAAATGCCTCAAGATGTCCCAAGTAAAAGATTAAGCGGTTCCGCTCAGGAATGGGACGCTCATACATTGCTTCACCCCTCATATACGAAAAAAGGCTGTCCGTGCGTGACCTGGCGGCTTCTAATTCATTTTGCAATCGTGACAATTGAGGCATGTCGCATCTCCCCAGCCATAAATATTCCAGCGAGTGATTTCACCGCAAACTCCTTTCACAAAGTTCTTTGACGCAACGAATTAACTATACCGAACTCGCTTCCGGCAAGAAAAGTTCAATGAATTTGAGTGAAGATTGCAAGCAAAAATATGAAAAACATAGGATCATAGACGAATTACGAAAATGGCTGTTTCACATTGAATATTGAGGGTTTACCCCCAAAAAGCCTATTTTTTTCAAGATCAAGGGGACCATAAAGCTAACAGGATGATTATCAACTATTCATTCCTGACTCCCAGGGAAATGGTCATGAAGGGAAATTTGCAAAAAAAAACAGGGGGCGACGCCTGTCGCCCCCTGCTCTTCGGGTCCCCTTGTAGGCGCCCGCTTACAGCCAGTTCACCCGCTCGGCCGGGCGGATGTAAATCGGCTCTTCCACCTGCTGCCGCACCGCTTCCTTACCCGACTTGTTGAATCCCAACACCGTGTCG
>JAUIKP010000259.1 GCA_030430725.1 Nitrospiria bacterium | reverse complement strand
TAACAGTGAAGCGTTAGCCAGGGGAAGCGCCGTCAGATCGGCGACCATGGTTTGGTAATTGAGTAAGGCCTCCAATCGTCCCTGGGCAATTTCCGCTTGGTAGGGCGTATATTGTGTATACCAGGCGGGATTTTCCAGAATGTTCCGCCCGATCACCGGTGGAGTCAGACAATCGTAATAACCCATGCCGATAAATGATCGATAGATATGATTCCGTTTGCTCAAATGACTGAGTTCAGCAAGCACTTCTTCTTCAGATTGTGCCGGAGGCAAGTTTAAGGATCGTGCCAGGCGAATATCCTGCGGAACTGTGGCTTGTATGAGGGCATCGAGGGAAGGGAGCCCCAGGGTTCCCAACATTTCTTGGATTTGGCTTTCACTGGATCCGATATGGCGGTGGGCGAACGTGTTCATGCCTGACTACACCTCATGTGATGTGAATATTTTCCCTCAAGCAGACGGGAAATTTGTTGCGTTAACCGTTTTGAGGAAATGACGATTTTTAGTACGGGACCAATTGTGAAAAACCTCGAGAGGTGTTCGGTAAGACAATATACCTGAGAAATGCGTCTCTCAGGAGCAGAGAAGCAACCAACCAATATGTTCGAAGGTTATCATGTTTATTAGGAATCCGCAAAATTTCGATGCGAACCAATCCTAGATGCGATTTATTGCCAGCTGTTAAAAATGAACCCAATATAATTGAGGGGTGTTCAAAGGGGAGAGCCAGGACATCACCTATTTGTCCGGAGGAATTGCCCGGGAATGAGCTTGATCGAATGTGTTGCAGATATGGACGTATATACGGTAAAGAAAAAGTGGAGGATTTATAAGAATATTTCTTGAATAGAGGAATGTGATGATTGTTCTCTCAAATATTCACAAGCTCTATGATGGGACGTCCGCAACAACGAGGTCTATTCACGAACGAGTTGATGTGTGGATAGATGAAGGAACCATTAAGGCCGTTTCTCCTCATAACCCCGCGCATCCGCAAGGATCCGATGTTCATCGGATCGACTGCGCGAGCTATACCGTCACCCCGGGACTAATCGACTGTCATGGGCATGTGACCCTTTGGGGGGTGGGAAATACTGAACTGGACCGAATGAATTCCCCGGAGGCTCCGTTTTGGGCCGAACGGATCTTATATCGCACCTTAGTCCATGGAGGGGTGACGACCCTGAGGGATGTGGGTGGAGCTACCTCTGTTCTGAAGCGGCTCGTGGACCAGGGGATGGTGTTGGGCCCCCGTCTCAAGTTGGCCATTTGTATGCTCTCCACTACTGGAGGGCATGCGGATTTTCGAGGGCCGGATCGGTGTTGTGGGGAGCTTTCCCGGTTGTGGCCTGCTGGTCCCGGTCGTCCGTCCAGCATCGTGGATGGGCCGTGGGAATGTCGAAAGCGGGTAAGAGAGATTGCCGCCTGCGGGGGCGATCTGGTGAAAATTTGTGCCAGCCCGGGGGTGGTGTCTCCTACCGACCATTTGGAGCATCGGGATTTTACCCTTGAGGAAATTGAGGCGATTTGTGACGAAGCCGCTGGACGGGGGATGTATGTGGCAGCCCATGCCCATAGTCGAAATGGCATCAAGTTGGCCATTCAGGCTGGAGTGAAAGATATCCAACATATTTCATTTATGGATGAGGATCTGGCCGAGCTGGCCTATGCAAAGGGGTGTGTAGTGACTCCAACCTCATGGGTGGGGCAGAAATTGGCCCAGTCAGAGGGATTCAATGCGTTCATTCGCGCCAAAGTTCAACAGGTGGCCGAGAGCCATGCTCATGCAGTGAAAACTGCGCAAGCCAGCGGGCTTAAGCTGTTGGCTGGCACTGATCCGGTATTACCCGATATGCATGGCCGGAATTACATGGAGTTGGTGGCATTGATCGCAGAGGGCCTACCCTCCCTGACAGCATGGTACGGAGCAACAGGGTTGGCGGCGGAGCAACTTGGCCAAACGGATACAGGAATACTCGTGGAGGGAAAACGCGCTGATATCCTGGTCTGTCGGGAAGATGTGGTGGAGGACCCGTTGCGATTTGAAAACGGAGCCCTCGTGGAAGTGTTGAAAGATGGCTGGGGCTATCGCAATGGATTTCCGGATATGAGGCAACGAACCTTTACGGATTGTGTGGACTTGGCCCTCGGATCAAGCTCTTCTTAAATTCTTCTTCAGAACACCATTGAACGAGAACGATTCTTAAGCCAATGTTTGGGTATCGGTCTTGGGTGTAGGCGCTATTTCATCCCCAGTTTCAGCGACTTCTTCCAAATCCACAATGAGTTCGCCTTTCGGAGAATAAAATCCCTGTCCGTCGATTTGCACAATGCCATTGCAGTTTTCTTGAAAAAATTCCAGAATCCATCCGTTAAAATCATAGCCCTCATCAGTCATATCTTTTTTCACCATTTGGGTGGTGGCAATGAAGCGGGCTTTTGAAATACATTCCCGGGCAATCTCGGCCTCGACATCATCAAAGACAGATATGCGGTTGAAAAATGAGGTTTTTTCTCCCTCAAAGACATCCTGATAGGTCCCTCGGTCGCGCACGCAAAATAAGCGGATGGGCTTCCTCTCCCGGCTATAACCAAGGGATATATGGAGCCAATCCCAATCTTCCAGGGCGGCCGGATCCATTTTGGGAATGAGTGGAACCTGATTTTTGGATTTGAGAAAGTCCAGAAGCAGCTTCAGGGGGGGGCTATCCTCCCGCGTGCAAAACACCCTGGAATATATCAGCTCTTCTTGTTCTGAGGATTCTGATTGTTTGGGGAAGGGAACAACAGGTAATTCTTTTGCCATGATCAATGCCTCATGTGTTGTGCCAATTGCACGAATGACTAAAGTAAGTAAAATATATACTTTGGTTACTTTACCGTGACAAAAGCTGGGGCAGCAAGGCAGAAAAATATTGGAAAGCGTATGACAAGAGAATATTCGCCGCACTGGGCTTGTTTTTTGTTGACAGTTTTTGAGGCATTCGGTAGACTCTGGCGCCGTTGTGACAGAGGGGAAAGGTGTTTCCGCGTTAAACCCTTCTTCCAAATTGACAGACAAGGCAATCCTTCCTTGGAATTTTCGAATCAACAAATGGTGTCTCTTACTAAACAATTCAAATGAGGAGGAAAAGTGTATGGGAAAGGCCATGACAAAGTCGCAAATTGCCGATCACCTGGCTAAAAAAGCGGATGTTACCAAGAAAATTGCCACGCAAATTCTTGATGATTTTGCCGCGTTGGCTTACAAAGAAGCCAAAAACGCGTTTGTAGTACCTGGGATTGGCAAGTTGGTCCTTGCGCACCGAAAAGCCAGAATGGGCAGAAATCCCCAAACTGGAGCTGCGATAAAAATTCCAGCCAAACGTGTCGTGAAATTCCGCGTAGCCAAAGCGGCTAAAGATGCCATCCTGGGGGTGAAAAAGTAACGGTACCCTTCCCAAGGCATTATGCTGTCGGCTTTCCCCTTCTCTTAGCCGGTCGGTTTGAATGAATGAAAAGGGAGGGCCATTCCTTTCCATTCAAGAAATCTTACAACAGCCGAGTCCAGATGTTTGGACTCGGCTGTTGTGTTTCTCGGCCGAGTGGGTTCTCTACAGGTCAAAGTAGATGGGACGCCATTTTGGCTGAATGTCCCAACTGCCCTTTTGATACGGTGCTGTCTTTCTGCACTTTGTCAGAGGAAAGGTGCAATCTTGCTAAGGCGCACCGACGTGTCTAAGTTTTCATGCAAGAGCAAACCTGGGGAATCGGTCCTCCGAGTGTATGTTTTCCCCACTCTCGTCTGAGAACTCAACAATTGTTCCGGGATATTCTTTGACACCATGGCCAGTTCTGCTTCTCGTCTCGGCGAAATTTTCTTACATCGTGGCGATCTGTTAAAAGCACGTGAGTGCTATGAACAGGCTACGGAAGAGGCACGACAACTGGGATCACCCAAGGCCTTGTCAGAGGCTCTGGGGAATCTGGGAAATGTCTGCGCCTTACTAGAACACTATGAACAAGCCGAGGCGTGTTATCGAGAAGTTTTGGAAATTCAACGAACCCTGCAAGAAGGGCATGCTATCGGGGAAACCCTGGTGAATTTAGGAAATCTCAAAGCCGACAGGGGTGAACCGGAAACAGCCCACGCATTTTATTTGGAAGCAATAGATTGTTTGGCCCCCTTAGGCCATGACCGGGCTTTGGGTATTTTATATAGCAATCTGGCTCTGCAGGAATTGCAGTTAAATCGGTCCGAACCTGGCATTCAAGCCTTTCACACGGCTTTGGACTATCACCGCAAGGTCGGGAATGAAGACGGACTGGCGACCACCTACGGGCAACTTGGCAAAACCTTTCTTAACCTTGGCAATCTTAAACGGGCCGAAGCTTGTCTCAATAATGCTACTGAACATTTCATCAAACTGGGACATCGTGCGGGAGAGGCAGGAGCTTTGCGACTACTCGCCGACGTCTATATGGAGCGAAAAGACCACCTCTCAGCGATGCGCTGCCTGGAGCGTGTGGTGCAAATCGATCTAACGTATCGTCTCCCACAATATGAGGATGATCGCCAGCGATTGGTCCGGTTGCGCGGTTCCTAAGCGGATTCTCGTACAAAGGTTCTCATATTGAGGGGAGGTGCATTGCTAAAAACTCCTGGGTTGTCACGAGTTTTTAGAGATAAAGGCTCTTCTCGAAAAAAAACAATCATCTGTTTTGACTTTCTTTTTGCACTTGGGATCCTGCATGTCCATCCTGAGATTTTTTATCTCGGCTAAGGGTGAGCGATCATTTCTTCTCTGTTGACCGCGGCCCCGGTGATTTCCTTGGTGTGAGGTTAGGTGCAGGATTCAATCCGAACTTTCCATGCCATGGGTGCGTGCCTCAAGGACGGGACACGATTCGGAGTGATCCGAAGATGTTTTTCACTGTTCCGTTCTAATAGGGTTGCAGTTTCCCGATTTTGGCCATCACCTCCTCATATTCCCTCTTAGGAACGTTAAATTCTTTAAGTGTCGCAGCCAAATGGTTAGCCACGATATCAAACTCCTTGTCGGTGATCCCCAAATCCCTGTGGGTCAGTTCTAGTGGCCGATTGATTTTCTGGCAGAGTCCCCCAGTGTTGAAGTACAAGAGATTTTTATTTTTTTGGCGCAATTGATCTCTGCTGTCAGTTCCCATTCCCACAAAAACCCCACCCACCACCGGGTCGTCCCAAACTTTTGTCATAACGACATCAATGACGGCGGAGATCGCATCATAGCCCCCCAGACGGTCATAGAAGAATTATTCTGTGTTGGCAAAGCAGAGAGGCTGAAAAGCCCCAACACATAAGAGAAGAGGACAGCTATAAGGCAAAGAATGAGTGGGAAGCGAGGTAAAGTACGGTCCTTCGTGCAAATTTCTCCTTGTTGAAGCAAGAGCCCTATTTTTCAATGACACTCGTAAGGTATGGCTCGGGAGGTGAG
>JAUIKP010000258.1 GCA_030430725.1 Nitrospiria bacterium | reverse complement strand
CGCCAAACACCGGTTGATGTTAAAGACAAACGCAAACTGCCATTTCGGATGCCGCTCCTCATACGGATACAGCATCTTTCGTCCTAACTGCCAGTTATACACTTCAGGCATTGTCGTCCTCCGTTTCGGTGAAAATGTCGGGGCTGAACGGTCGGAGTCGGCCCACCCCTCAGGTGGGCAACCCCCCGGTATCAACCCAATTTAACTGTCGCAACTTTCTTACAGCCATCGCTTCATTCACGATAGAACCTAACACACTCAGATCTATCGTTTTAAGCAATACCTTGCAGCGCCCTAATTGTTTTACGGCCTGCAAGTCCACGAGGCCTTCGTAGGCCGTAAAAATTACGGTAGGAGTGGAGGAAACTTTTCTCAGTGCCCGAACAGTTTCCACCCCATTCATCCCACCCATTTTATAATCTACCAAGATCACATCAGGTTCATCCCTATGATCTCTCAAAAATTCCATCAAGGCCTCTCCCGATTCAAAGGCACGAACCGTGCAATGTAAACGAGAAAGTTTTTTCGCAATATTTAAGCGAATCACCTCATCATCATCCACCACAAAAACATAGGGCATGCTCACCGACAGGTCCTGGTAATTGGTTGTGATTTACGTCAATCTCAACTGTCATATCATCCTCCAAAGGATAATCTACGTAAGATTCGCCACGTATGTAGAGGGAGGCTGGGGGAGGTATTAGCAATGTTTCTTTCTAGACGGCAATCAAGAAAAAAATCCCCAGCCTCCAACTCACCTACACTTTGATCTTAATATGATCACCCTTCAGCCATTTAATCATGAACTCATTTTCCTGACCTGGCGTAAACCCAGTCCGGACCGGTTCCCACGGCCCACGGCCGCCGATGCCACCATCCTCCGCTTTGGTGATTCGGATGAGACATTCCTTTGGCGTCGTATTGACCGCATGGTGATCAATGGCAAAACCCCATTTAAATTTCCAGGCAACTGGATGTTTACCCGGTAACGAGTCAGTTTGATGCATCGGCATCAGCCAACTGCGGGTAAAGGACTGCTGCGCCCCATACCGGAAGTTCGATTGATAGCCCGTATCCAGCGCAATCGCCCGTCCGTCCGGTCGGGTTTCATGCCCCTTCACCGACTTCGCGGTCGACACGTACGGCGCATGCTTGGCCATCGTGACATGGTACGGGAAGGCCGGGTTGTACTTCGCCCGGATCATCAACCGTGCCACCTTGTAATAGGGGTCACTGGGTTTCCACCCCCGATACGGCCGGTCCACCGGGTTCCCATCGACGTAGACATAGTCCCCGTCGTTGATGCCCCGGTCCTTCGCCGCTGAGGGGTTGATATGGATTTGATGTTCACCCACCCCCGGTGTCCGCTTATCCATCCGATAGGCATCACCAAAGTTGGACTCATACATTTGCACCCAGTCATTCACGGACCATTGGCTATGCACCCGATGTCGGGTCTTCGGCGTGACACAATAGAACTGATACCCCTTCTCCCAGAGTGGATTGGCGTACCGTTTAATTTCCGACCATGGCAACTTGATGTTGCGGACGGTTTTATCGTCATGATGTTGCGCCGTGATCGGCACCCCATAGTCATCCGGCCGGATATACGGATTAGATGACATAATTGCGTTAGGCAAATAGGGAGTGGCCTCAGGCCCTTCACGATGGACAATGAAGTTTTCCCCGTATTCAATGGCTTCCGGTTCCACCCGATAGGTCTCCAGGCGTCCGCTACGGCTCCACATCGGTTTTGATTCGTTGGTTTCTTCCCAAAATGGATGCCGAGGATAGGTCCGGGTCATTACCATCCAGCCCTTTTCCGATTTCAACATCGTGTCCGCGTTATATCCATAGGAACAGTTGCCGGCATCCAACAATCGTTGGAGATACACGTCAACACGGTTGTCATACACAAATTTGAAGTAATCGCGGAACCGGCCGTCACCGGTCATTTCGGTGAGTTTGGCCGCCACACCCGCGACCGTATCCAAATCGTTCCGGGTGTCATACAACGGGCGGATGCCGCCTTTCCACACTTGGAACCACGGATTCGACACCGTCGCCGTATGCTCCGGATAGGTAAACTCCATCCAGGTATTCACGGCAAACGACACATCAAAATGGTTGACATCAGAAGTCATTTCCACTTCTTGATGCACGAGGCATTCGTTATGCGGATCCACATTTTTGACCATGTCATAATGGTGCTTCGAATTATTCAACACATTCACGTTGGCCACCCACCGGAATTTACTCGGCGTCGGCATATGCGTCTTTCCGGTAAACACCCGTCGGCCATATTTGGGCGTATTCACAATCAACGCCGTATCGCCGTGATTCCAATATCCGACTTCTTCGCCGTAGTAATAACTTCTCGTTTTTATTTCTTTTCCATGCGCGTTGGGGTCCGTCGTAATCTTGAACGGATCCTCTCCGGTGTGCACAGCAAGACCAGCTCCTGACCACGGCGTGGCTGCCCACGTACCCGCCTTATAATTTCCAGACCAGGTATGACAACCACTTCCAAATTTCCCAATATTTCCGGAATAAATGAGCGTCAATGCCGCCGCACGACCATTTTGCGTCATGTGGAAGTAATGACACACACCTTCTCCGTTGTGAATAGCAGCCGGTTTAACTGTACCCATATCTCGCGCCCACCGAACGATCAAATCCTTCGGCGACCGGCAGATTTGATGGACAGTATCCAAATCATAGTCTTGCAGATGGACTTGATACATTTGGAAAATCGGCATCACGTCGACTTCCCGGCCGGTCAGCAACCGAACCCGATGAGTCCCCGTCAAAGCCGGGTCAATGCCACTTTTCTTGAAATGCCAGCCCACCAATTCACGATGAATGGGTACCGCTTGATTTTTATTCAGATCCCAGACCATGATTCCCCCTAACCTGGCGATTTCCGCAGGCTTCAGAGTCTGCACTTTGCCAGAATAGGTTTTGGTAAAATCAGGAAACTGGTAATCTTTAATCACATCACGCGGATCCAAATACTGAAGAGTATCGGTACGAACCAGCAGTGGCATATCGGTGTTTGCCCGAACAAAGTCAGCATCGTACAAGCCTTCATCCACGATCATTTTGCACGCACCTAAAAAGAAGGACCCATCTGATTCAGGGCGAATGGGAATCCAGTAGTCGGCTCGATACGCCGTCGGATTGTATTCCGGGGTAATAACGGCAATTCGCGCACCCCGTTCAATCGACTCCAGTTTCCAGTGGGCTTCCGGCATCTTATTTTCCACGAAGTTTTTACCCCAGCTGGTGTTAAATTTACAGAACCGCATATCAGCCAAATCGACATCGCAATTTTGAGTCCCATTCCACCAAGGCTGTGAAGGGTCCTGATCGCCGTGCCAGGTATAGTTATTCCAGTATCGTCCTCCTTGAGCATTTTCAGGCCCAACTTTTCTGACATAGGAATCCAACAAAGCCCCGCAGCCGCCATTCATCCGGGTAATGCCCATTTTCCCAATGATTCCCAAAACAGGCATGCCGGCCCGGAACTTAAACGACCGGACTCCAGAGCCTTTCATCATTTCAATCATCTCCGGTGGATAGCCTTGCTCACGCAATTTGCGCGCCCCATATTCTCCGCTATACCGGTTGGCGATGATGATCATGGCCTTAGCCAAATAGGTAAACGCCGTATCCCAGGACACCCGTAACATGTCGTCCAAATACCGTGCATTAAACTTGTATTTCGTCTGAATTGAGGGAGTGAACTCCGGACTCCCATCATCCATCCATTCTTTCCACCCTCGACGCATCAAGGGCCCCTTTAAACGGTATGGACCATACACCCGACGATGCATCGTAAACCCCTTCAAGCACATGCGGGGATTATGCGCAAACGTCCCGCGGTTGCCATAAAGATCTTCATAGGTTTGATGGTCGTAATTTTGCTCGACCCGCATCACGACACCGTTCCGCACAAACGCCCGGATGCGGCAGGCATGGGTATCGTTGGGTGAACAACACCAGGTAAACGAACTGTCATAACGATATTGATCATGATAGACACGCTCCCATGAGCGGTCGGGATATTCCCCAAGAGGGTTGCCCACTTCGATGACTGGCTGCAAAGCCGTTAAGGCCAAAGCCTTATCGGCAAGCGCGACTGCCGCGACAGTCCCCGCAGAAACTTTCAAGAATTGACGTCTAGAAAGAAACATTAAAAGACCTCCTTTTTTTAAAAAAACTCATTACGGATCGCCATATTAATAAAGATTTCCGTAATTGAACTTCAGCCCAGACCTGCCTTGGCACCTCCTTTCTATCCATCCCAATTCAACTAATTGAAGAAACACTGTTCACCAGTGTCCTGACATTCATCCTCACCCTTGAATAGCAATCTTTAGTCCAAACACCTGGCTTGGCCGAATTTTTCTTAACTCATTGAAAATGGGAGGTTAATTTAGATTAATGCTTGTTATGGAAAACTATTCATGCCGCGAAAAATATCGCGAAACAATCGCGAAACATTGAAATCTCAATGGCACGTATTTTTAAGTTGGCTTTTCAGATGTACGGTTTTTTGTAAAACCACGGACAATTTATTTTTCTCAGATTCGAATACCAACAACCCAACCCTTTCAGGGAGGGCTCATACTACCCACAGCAGGTGACTCCGGTTTGGTGTTAAAAATCTGGAAAGAAACGAAGCATGAAAGGAGCTATACCGGACTCAAAGAAACGACGAGGCCATCTGGAGATTTTCTGTATGCTTTCCCTTCCCTAGGATGGTAGCAGGGAGGACCGGACCCCATAGGGAAGTTGCACCCTGGCACGCATTCGGCTGCCCAGAAACAGAACAACACTACTCAGTCCTAAATTCTCCGGCTCTCAATAACAGAGACATCCCCCTAGTCTATACGATAATTTCTTCAGGAAGCTTGTTATGAAGGATGTTGAAGACGAAGGGAAGGAATGATAACTTCTTCCCCTAATATTTCCAAACCAAAGTGGGGGTTGTCTTGAATTTCATGAACGCTGCGGCGACCCACGGGTGATTGGTATTCAAAATTCACAGAAAGACTCTCATTGGGCTTAATGGTCACTTCACGGCTTAAATACGTTTTTGTCCCGGCATGCCAGACCGATAACGTATAGGTTCCTTGTGGAATGTCGGATATCTCAAATCGCCCATCCTCCGTTGTAATCGCATAATAGGGGTTGTCCACCACCATCCCCCAGGAAAACATATAGGGGTGAAACCCGCATTGCATCACAAAGATATTCCTGTCCTTCCGCAAGTGAATTTTTTCGACCATTGGCTTGCCGGGTAAATGATCATGCTTGTTGATCATATCCAATACATTATGAAATGGATTCATCGGAAGAGGGCGATTAAACAGGACCCTCGCACCACGTTCACGAGCTGTCTCATAGCCCTGAATATCATGCTCTACTGGATCCATATTAATGACCGTCAG
>JAUIKP010000257.1 GCA_030430725.1 Nitrospiria bacterium | reverse complement strand
CAGACCCTTCGGTGTAATCGCGGGACAACAGATAACCCTGAATTCTGGCACGAATCTGGGCATCCACGTACCCGACGGTGGTTCCCACCCACTCCCCGTATATCGGGACGTCCTTTTGTATCACCTCAGCGACCAGCACCTCAGGCGGCGGCGGCGTGGATTCCACTTCTTTTCGATCGCACCCGAAGACCATGGCCAACAAGAGGCAGACCAGCAGAACGGAAGGCAGACTGTCGGAACGAAAGACCGGACGGGAGAAAATTCTCGCGATAAAGGGTGTTGAGTGCCGCAAAAAAGAAACTCTGTGCTTGATTCTCATCGATCTCTCACTCCATGTCTTCCCCGGTGGGGTATCATAAAAATTTACCATCAAAAGCCTGGCGGTATCGATCTCGGAACCCTGTTCCCTCTGGTTTTATTCTGATGTACACTGGTTCCTCCTGCCGGACTGTTCGCGAAGAAGTCCGGGGGGAATAGGGGCACGGATGAGGAAAATCGCCGGGCCGATTTTCATATCTCCGGAGTGTGTCGCTTGAACCAATCCACTTTGGTGAGGCAACTGAGAATCCGTTTAAAGATACATGGCTCGTGATGCAATGTGGAATGATTGGACCAGGCTGAATGGGGGCGAACATGGTGCGGCGGCTCAAGAAAGGCCATCCCCTCCTAGGTATCTCACGGGGGGAGGCGGATTCCCAGGACAAGTTTTCGTCAGCCATGCGTTTCCCATTCGGCGGCCACCACGAACTATCCGGCAAACCATGAGCTTCGCATGAACCCGCTTCGATCGAACGCCCTGGTCTTTTTCGGGGCCACGGGTGACCTCGCCTATAAGAAAATCTTTCCGTCTCTTCAGGCGATGGTCAAACGCGGCAATCTGGATGTCCCGGTCATTGGCGTGGCCAATAGCGGGTGGAATCTCCAGCAGATGCGGGATCGGATGCAAGACAGTCTCGAAAGGGACAGCAGAGGCCTCAACCGTTCGGCCTTCGAGAAGTTGTGCCGCCTGCTCCATTATGTGGACGGGGATTATCAGAATCCTGCGACGTTTCGAGCGATTCGCCGGGAACTGGGATCCGCTACACGTCCTCTGCACTATCTGGCCATTCCTCCATTGCTGTTCGGGACGGTGGTCGAGCACCTGGGAAAGTCCGGCTGCCATGAAGGCGGAGGGGTGGTGGTTGAAAAGCCCTTCGGGACCGATCTCGCATCGGCGCAGGAACTCAACCGCATACTTCTCCGCACGTTTCCGGAGAAGTCGGTGTTTCGCATCGATCACTATCTTGGAAAGCGGCCCATCAAAAACATGTTGTATTTCCGTTTCGCGAATGCCCTTCCCGAGACCTTTTGGAATCGTACCCATGTGCAGAGCGTACAGATGACGATGGCGGAGGAATTCGGCGTCCAAGGCCGAGGCGCCTTTTATGATAAAACCGGGGTTATTCGTGATGTGATCCAGAATCATTTATTCCAGATATTGGCCAACCTCGCCATGGAGCCTCCGATCGGAATAGATAGTGAATCCATTCGGGACGAAAAAGTGAAAGTCCTGAAGGCCATCCCACCGCTCGACGAACGCAATCTCATTCGCGGACAGTTTCGCGGGTACCGGGCGGAGAAGGGAGTGGCGCCGGACTCACAGACAGAAACCTTTGCGGCGCTGCGGTTGGAGATCCGTTCGTGGCGTTGGCAGGGGGTACCATTCTTTATTCGTGCGGGTAAATGTTTGCCGGTCACATGTACGGAGATCCTGGTCCGGCTCCGCCAGCCGCCCACAGCCTATCCGTCGGCGAACCTGGCTCCGAATCATCTTCGATTCCGTGTCAGTCCCGACACGTCCCTCGCCTTTGGCCTGATGACCCCAAAAGTCGGGGAGGATATGGAAGGGCAGCCGTTCGAAGCGATGGTTAGCCGCCATGCCAAACCTGATGAAACAGATGCGTATGAACGGGTGTTGACGGACGCGATGGCCGGAGATGCTACGTTGTTTGCCCGTCAGGATTATGTGGAAGAGGCCTGGCGAATTGTGGATCCGATTTTGAAACGGGTCACACCGGTCTACGACTACGAGCCACAGAGCTGGGGGCCCATGGAAGTCGAGCCAAACGTGGTACCTCCTGACGGCTGGCTCAATCCGACGGTCTCCAACTCATCCGGCACGAATGCCCGCTAGCGCTTTTGGCGGCAGGATTACAATCCAGCATCCTGGAAGCTTCCCCCGTTGGTCTTTTCTCCTATGGTGGGATGACAAGGAAAACACCCGGCTATCACCGACATCGTTTTTCCTTGGAAAATTGTCAGTCATGCCGGTTGGCCGTATCATTAACCTAAGACCCCATACGCACTCGGCCATTGGAGGAGAGATCGGTTGAGCACTCCGGTTAGAATGCATGAGCACCGGCAACTGTGGCGTAAGATTCCTGGTCAGGATGGCTTTGATGCGCCGGAGGCTGAGGAGTGCGGCCAAGAAAGAAACAGAGAGGGAGTGTTGAATAATAAAGATGTTCAAGGGCAAATTTGCCCAGGGTTAGATTACCCATCAAAGGCTCCGGGTCGGTTCAAAAAAGCCTGCCCTGAGTTTTCCCGAAGGGTCCGTCCAGCAAGGCCGCAACCGTTTTTACGCGCGGAGCGTACGATTGATACGTGAGCACGGAAAAATGGGGACCTGCCTGCGCGAAGCCGCTACGGCGGAGGCAGGGAACGCCGCTGGCGGCATTTTTTCAACAGACCCAGAGAGCAAAAAACGGAGCTTCATGTTGGGAAATGTCTGGCAGGGGGAGGGAAGTAGGAAAGGGCTGACAAGCCCTTTCACGTTCTAATTCGGCATTCGAGACCTATATCCTTATTCAGGGGGTTTTGCGAGACTCTAGCTCGTGGATTTTCTGAAGGCATTGAACCACAACCGCAGCCGTGATATTTCTGTAGCCTAATTGGCAGAGGAGTGGGATTCTTTCCGATGATTCCATGAGTGCCTGCAAGCATGTCCTCTATTCCTCCGCACCTATTGACACTTTCCATTACACTGTTACAATCACGAGCCAAAGAAATTCCTATAAAAACCTCTCCCTCTCAAAAGAAAAATTTCCCAAGAGCTACCAAGGTACTCACCCATAAAAGGGAGCATTCCTTATGAGTTCGCTGACACAACAACCTGCCTGGAAATCCCTGGAGAAACATTACCAATCGGTCAAGGACCTCCACCTGCGCACGATGTTCGCTGAGGATCCTACGAGGGGGCAACGACTGAGTGTGGAAGCCCAAGGGATCTACCTGGATTACTCGAAGAACCGCATGACCGGTGAAACGCTTCGCTTGCTGGCCGACTTGGCAGAAAGCGTAGATTTACGGGGACGCATCCAGTCCATGTTTCGGGGCGAAAAAATCAATACCACCGAAGACCGCGCGGTTCTCCATACCGCTCTCAGAGCTCCCAAGAATACCTCCATATTGGTGGACGGCAACAATGTGGTGTTGGATGTTCACGCGGTCTTGGATCGGATGGCGGACTTCTCCAGGAGGGTCAGAAGCGGGGAATGGAAGGGCTATACGGGAAAGCGGATTAGGAATATTATCAATATCGGCATCGGGGGTTCCGATCTTGGACCGGTCATGGCCTATGAAGCGTTAAAGCATTACAGTGACCGCGACCTGATCGTCCGCTTCGTCTCCAACATTGACGGGACGGATCTGGCCGAAGCCACGAGGGACCTCGACCCTTCCGAGACCCTCTTCGTGGTGTGTTCGAAAACCTTTACGACAATCGAAACCCTTACAAATGCGGAATCGGCCCGCGACTGGTGTCTGAAAGCCCTCCACGACAAACAAGCCATTGCGAGACATTTCGTCGCCGTGTCGACAAACCGAGCCGAGGTCCAGAAATTCGGAATCGATCCGGCCAATATGTTCGGATTCTGGGATTGGGTCGGCGGGCGGTATTCCCTGGATTCCGCCGTCGGACTGTCGCTGATGATCGCTATCGGGCCAGACCATTTCCGGGATATGCTTGCCGGCTTTCACGCGATGGACGAGCATTTCCAATCAGCCCCGTTTCCGAAAAATCTGCCCGTCCTCCTTGGCCTTCTGGGCGTCTGGTATGTCAATTTTTTTCAAGCCGAAACCCATGCCATCCTTCCCTACGATCAATACTTGTGGCGGCTGAGCGCGTATTGCCAGCAACTCGATATGGAGAGCAACGGCAAACGGGTGACGTTGGACGGAACCTTTGTGGATTATCAAACGGGGCCGATCATTTGGGGGCAGCCGGGGACCAACGGCCAGCACGCGTACTATCAACTGATTCACCAGGGCACCAGACTGATTCCTTGCGACTTTATCGGGTTTTTCCGCTCTTTGAATCCTCTTGGACATCACCATGACCTGCTCATGGCGAATTTTTTCGCCCAAACGGAAGCTCTCGCTTTCGGCAAAACCGCCGAGGAGGTGGCAGCGGAGGGAATTCCGCCGGCCCTCATTCCCCATCGAACCTTTGGTGGCAACCATCCCACGAACACTCTCCTGGCGGAGGAACTGACTCCGGCCATGCTGGGAAAACTTATCGCCCTCTACGAACATAAGGTCTTTGTTCAAGGTTCCATCTGGAACCTGAATTCTTTCGACCAATGGGGAGTGGAATTGGGCAAGGTGCTCGCCAAACGGATTGCCCCTGAACTGACGGTAACAGGGGAATCGAAACTTAACCATGACAGTTCTACGAATACGCTGATTCGACACTTTCGCCAGAAGCGCCGGTCCCTGACATGATATTCACGATCTGTGTGCTATGAATTCCCAGGGATTGCTTTTCCTTTTTTCCCAATATTTATGGGTAAAAAGGAAATGGAGTAAGCCGGGGCCGATACAATTTTTGTAAGGGGTGAGGAGATGAACAAACAATTATGGTGCGGGTTCTTGGCCCTGCTGCTGGTGGCAGCCTGTGGTCCTTCACAACAGTGGGTCAAGCCTGGAGCAACAGAGGATGACCTACGTTCAGCGATCACTCTCTGCGATCGGGAGAACCGTCATTTTAATCGGGAAGGTATCAAGCATTTTGGTCCGGAAGATGAAACCGTCAGACCAAGAAACTATCGAAGAGGGGGAGGGGATATGATGCGGGAAAAATGTCTGGAAAGTCACGGCTGGACATATGAATATGTGCAGTGAACCGGTGACGTATTGATCTACATAGAATGTTCGGATGCGGATTGAAGTTTTTTATGAATCGATCTATTGATTGAAGATACAGATGGGTGGAATAACCACGATAGTACAACAGGTCGTTTTGTGCGAGACGACGCAGATAAAATTCATCCTAAATATGGTGATGTTTCCGACGTCCTGATTCAAAAAGGGCATCAAGTCGTTGCATGGGTCGGTTGAAAAAAGCCGCCAGCGGCGTTCTCGCCATATTTCCGTGCTCATGTACTACGCGTACGCTCCGCGCGTAAAAACGGCTGCGGCCTTCCCTTCGACATGACTCAGGGCAGGACTGGACGGACCCTTCGGGA
>JAUIKP010000256.1 GCA_030430725.1 Nitrospiria bacterium | reverse complement strand
GATCTACACATCATGCTACACAACATGTCCGTGTTGGGCAATATTCCTGTGAGTCAAAGGGGTTCCCTTGTAAGGCAGGGATTTGATTGCCAAACCTTAGGAATTCCATTACGACCCAGTGGGCTGAGGAGGTTGCATTTCTCGTTGCCCTGAATGCCCGGTCCCCCAGTGTTTGGCCACAAGCATTATCAAGAACAGTTTCCGTTATTTTCACTGCGAAGGCCCTAACTTCTATCCGGTTCGCGTGACCAATACAAAAGGCGGATGAACCAATTTGGTTCTTCTGGCTTTTCCTTGGGTAGCAGGATGGGTTAATTTTTTCTATCACTGCTGCTCGGTTTTGGTATATGATCACTCCAATGTCCTTTCGACGCCCGACGAAGTCGCCGAGCGCTTGATTGATGAGCGATGCCGTTTCCACCTCTGGCCATACGGTGAATGCGGAGGAATAGGGATGGGGTGGGGTGGAGAAAGA
This sequence comes from Nitrospiria bacterium, assembly GCA_030430725.1. GTDB lineage: Bacteria > Nitrospirota > Nitrospiria > Nitrospirales > UBA8639 > Nitrospira_E. Next base: position 5,043 of record JAUIKP010000256.1, on the reverse strand, counting down.
AGAATGCAAATTTTCTCGGGCACTGGATGGCATATTTTTCAAATTGCCTGGAAGGGTCGAGATCTTCAAATACAGGATTCGGGAATTCATTGTTGGGCAGAATAGGATCTGAGAAAAAACTCCGTGTTCACAAAATTTTTATATGCTATTGATAATCCGCTTCCCACACAAATCGCTATCTCTAGGTGCAGACAAATAACCCTTCACATGTTTCGCGATTTAATGGCACGATCCCGACTTCGACGCCTTTCATTGTCTTTCGAGACGTTATCAGCGGGTAGAAACATTCGCAGTGGTTGGGATAGACAGCTTCCCTTTAACACACACATATTTCTTTCCATGTAGCCATGCCGGTTTGCCCGATTATGATTCGGGGTTCCTGCGCTCCTGGTCCTCCTTTCCCCTCCCAAACAATCGTCCACCTAAACGACTGGGCCACCTGGTCCCGAGGAATGGAAGTAAAAAGCGGAAAGTTTATGGCTCCATCTGGAAACGTGAACATAAAGGGACGGTAGTACTCATCCCAAAAGGATTCACTTCCCAGAATTCGTTGTCCACTTGGCAAGTCAATAAACAAGTAAGTGCTTCCTTCGAAAGCCATATCTCGAGGAATATCAAAATTTATATCTAGAAATCCCTCCTCATCCAAGGGCCCGCCAACATAATGACGAGCAATAAAATACTCATAGGCATCTTTATCTTTATGGAGAGGAATATTGCCCCGAAAGAAGTAATCAAGGACAGCCGCAGAATAGCCTACCGCGCGGGGAATGAGGTTTTGGGCTTGGGAATCATAGACCGCATCATCCAACTCCAATTGGCCTAACAAATCCAATTGGGAGTTGGAAATCAGAAATTTCGCCACGGCTTGATTCCCGGTAAGTTTGGCTGCCCGAGAGCCGGGAAATGCAGCGCTTCCTAGTCGAGGAAGGGTCAGGTAAGGGGAAGGGATGGGGGCTGGGACCAATTCAGTGACCGTAGGAAATGTAATTTCGGCATTAAAGATACTTCCCTGCCCGGGAATCGTATCATCGGTAAAAAAATTGGCATTGGCATATTCCGTTATACCTATGTCTGTGCCTAATGTGACCTGGGGATTGGACCCGGCATACACATTGCGATCAAAGAGGTTCGAAAACGGTTCAGCACGAGTGGCACCAACTTGTTCCAACATAGAAGGATCGGGATGGAAAATGCCCCCACCGATATAGGAATTAACGCTTTTTCTTTCCATATAATCATGCAAACCATCATCCAAGGGATGAAGATCGGCCCGCACATGAGAGGGGTTGGCCGAGTCCTGCAACAAATGCATCACCTGGCCCAGTGCACGGAAGGTTTTGCCCCAATATTCATCTCGTTCGGCCTTGGTTTCAGAGGTCAGCGCTTTAAAGTAATATTCGCGCGCATCATTCCAGGAAAATGAATCCTCTCCGTCCTGTGCTCCAATTGACTGCAGACTCCAATTAATGGCTGAGATTCCACCCAATACTGGAAGTTCCAAGCCCTTATTTTTAATTGGTTCATGAAAATGGTTTAAGAATCTACGGCCATCATCCTCCGTATTACTCCCCTGGATCATTAATTTTCGGGGAGTTCCTCCTTTAACGGATGCATTCAAACCTCCTTCCAAGCCTAAGTTGTTTATGAGATAGCTATTCAGATCAGCTTCCATGGTACTGATGGCCTGTTCCGTGAGTTCCTCGTGAGTATTCCGTTCCCAAGCCCATCCACTAGTAGGGAGGAGAAGAATACATACCAGGACGAAAAGAGAACAGATAGTGGCATTTAGTAAGGTTGGCAGAGCTGGATTTAATGAGAACTTGGAAGAAGGGGAACAAATCGTGTAAAAAGCTTTGCTTGGTGAAAATAGGCTTTTAAAGCTGGAACAAATACACATACGTCTCTCTCCTTCTTTAGCGAATACCCTCAATCCAAATGAAAAGCGACCAACCTGTATAGATTTAGTCACTCTTTTCTTGCAGGCCGGACCTCATTTTTTAAGCGTCTATGTGAATATTTATCCGTCAGATAGCCTATAAGCCATCCACTAAGCATGTAAAGAATAGAACCAACGATTGCCATTGCAATATAGACATTGGTTTCTCCGGACATACCTATTATCTCAAGAAGGTGACGGAGGTTTAAATTGATGAAAACAAAGGGGAGATACACAACAAAAAAAATAAAATAGAAGTACACTTCGATCAACTTTCCACCATAACCGTTGCCACTCAACATGCTATACATTTCCAAAAATGAAAAAGGAAGTACGACGACAACGAAATGAAATGTCATTCCGATCATGGCGTACACGGTGGATCGCTTATACTCTGGAAAAATCTTTCGCACGTAAATTCTCCTTCGTCAACAGACTATCTTCCGGCTTCCCTTAAAAACTTCGAATCCGCCATTGGCCGTCGGTATCCAGAATGAACTCCACTTCAAGGGGAAATTGGACAGCCCCAAGCGTCAAGGGTGCCGAAGCCTTGGCCACAACCCGTTTTCCTTGGCCGTCCGTGAGGTGCAGTGGCACCCTAAAAATGACTGCCAACTCATCCAAATGATCCTTGAGCACGGTCCAATCATGGCGCATCACCTCCCGCTTTCGGATTAGGATATGCGAAAGCGCCTGTTCAATATCGCCTTGCGCGAGCGACTCCATCATGCCCGACCATTCGGCATTGAGCATCATTTCAAAGGCCACAGGATCCAACACCTGGACTACTGCGGTGCCGTCAAATCTATTTCCCATGATATCCGTCACACTTACTTTGGGCAGATACAACCCTGGTTGGATAAAAGTGAAAGATTGTTCATGGAGGTCTTGCCCCTGTGCATCGATGATCCCATCCCCCTGAAAATCCCATTGAATGTTGGCCACCGGTTGGTCGATATCGATGGACACTCGAAGGGTAACCTGGCTAGGCGCCACATTCCGATCAGGCGACACTCGCAACTGCACGTGATTGGTCAACATGTCCGTGGTGTGGACTTGCGTGCTGGAAGAGGCCCGTTGGCCGCAAGCATTAGTGGCTGCCACGACAATAGTGGTAGGTCCCAGAGTTCCCGTGCCCTCACGGACAGGCACTTGATCGACCGCGTAGATTGAACCGAAGACTTTGGCCGCTCGTTCGTTGACAACCACCCCTACCGGGGCTGAACCACTGGTCATGACGCTTCCTTTTACCAACAGAGTTGATTGGTTAATCGTAGCATTAGCCAACGGAGCGTCAATGGTCACAGCCAAACAATTCGCCGTACAGGCGATATAAGCCTGCACTTGGGCACCGAGGGGACCGGCCAATCGAACCTCAAGATTATTCCGAGCTTGGACCACGACGGGCTGGGTAATCTGACTGTGGTCGGCCGTGAAATTTTGAGCACTGACTACTTCAATTCCATTGAGCAGGACGGTCCCCTGGGTTACCCTATTTGCTCCTCCTGAGGTACCATTGATCATGACTAACTGATAGTGGGCCGCCGGTTCGCAATTGGAAAATTGTGCGCTGAAAGTTTCTTCGACCATGGCATGCTTGACCCATGCCACTGGCCCCCAGATGGGTGTGAGATTTGTCGGAGAAGCAGAAAGGGTGACCCTAAGATTCACACTATTGGTATGCCCTGCTCCATCCACCCCCCTGACAAGCAGAGTATTTGCGCCTTCCTGTAAGACAACGCCATCGGCGAGAAACACTCCACCCGTGACCGTCGCGGAAATTCCATTGACCGTAACGGAAGCATTGGGATCATTGATGAATCCCGTGACGGTAATAGGATTCACCCCCACCACACTTCCATCTGAAGGGCTCGTGATCGACAAGGCCGGTACTCCCAAAGGTGTGGGAGCAGGGACAACGATGGCCACTGTATCGGGATCGCTCGAAGCCTTTCCATCTGAAACCACGACTGTTACGACATAGATTCCAGGAATATCCGGAATAATGGTGGGCTGAGCGAAGGTAGGATTTAAAAGAGTCGCGGTACTTCCTTGGGGCCGGCTTTCCAAGGACCATTGGAAGGTTAAAGCATCGCCGTCTCCATCATGGGAATCCCTTCCATTGAGAGTGACTAATGAAAAGACCGGGACGTGTTGATCTTGTCCGGCATCAGCTACGGGTGGCGTGTTACCTGCCGTAATCGTCACAGTAACGGGATCACTATTTTCCATCCCATCGTTGGCGATTAGCTGGGCCACATATAATCCAACCAGATCTGCACTAAATGTCGGTTGAATGGAAGTTGAGTTTGAAAGAGTTGCCGTGCTCCCTGTCGGTCTGGCAATTAGTGCCCATTGAAAGATCAAAGAATTGCCATCCACATCATGTGAGCCGGTTCCATTTAAGGTGACCATACTTCCTATGGGAACCATCTGATCCTGGCCTGCATGAGCCACCGGCTTGGAATTTTGGGTATTGATCAAGACCATGTCCGGTGAACTGTCTTGTTGCCCATCATTCACGATCAGTTGCACCTGATAGGTCCCTTCCAGATCAACCCGAAAATCGGGCATGGACGAAGTCGGATTGGAAAGTGTAGCCCCACTTCCACTTGGGATGCTGACAAAGGACCAACGGAAACCCAGCGAGTCGCCATCAACATCATGGGCATCGCTTCCATTCAAAAAGACCGATTGTGAAAGGAACACGGTTTGATCCGGACCAGCTTTGGCCACAGGAGGCGAATTGATCGTCGATATGGTCACCGTATCGGGATCACTATCAACTGTTCCATCATTCACAATGAGTTGAAGCGTGTAGGTTCCCGGAGTGTCTATCACCAGAGTGGGCGTGATGCCCGTAATATCCGAAAGCGAAGCGTGACTCCCTGCGGGTTGTGAGAGTATTGTCCACCTATACGTCAAAAGATTCCCGTCCACATCGGTTGAATCGGCCCCATCAAGCTGCACATTCATGCCAACGTGAACAGTCTGGTCAGGTCCTGCATGAGCCACTGGGAGACGATTTCCTCCCTGCCCCAACCCGAAACCTCCTTCCAACGTGATTGTGGAGTGATTTCCCATTCGAACCCATTTCCCCACAA
>JAUIKP010000255.1 GCA_030430725.1 Nitrospiria bacterium | reverse complement strand
GCCGGCATTCTCTATCCCATGTGGGGGCTGATGCTCAGCCCGATCCTGGCAAGCGCGGCCATGGCTTTGAGCTCCGTCAGCGTCGTCACGAACAGTCTCAGACTTCGGCGTTGGGCTGTGGCTGCGGAAAGTTAATGAGGCAGGCAGAACACCAGATGACATCTGTCTGTCTAAACAATACATGAGGAGGTTTCTCAATCTGCAGAATGGGCGAGGGTCGGCAAGGGAGCCTTTCGGAGAGACTGCAGATAAGTCATCAGAGCATCAAGTTCTTCACCGGTCATCTCCTCTTCGGAAAATTCCGGCATGGCTCCAAAGCCGTGCCGGACTTGCACTTTCATCATGAATGCCGGCAGCGGCTTATTATTGAGAGCCGGGCCGATTTCCGCCTGTCCGGTCGGATGACTTTTACACGAGGAGAAAGCGAAACAGCGAAGGAGGAGGAGGACAAGCAGCAAGGTAGTTACTCCTGAGACGGAATTTCGGGGCGCCTGCGTGGATTCGTCACGAGTACAGACCTGTGGCTACATTTTTTCTTTGATGCCCTTTTTAATCAGCCACCAGTTGACGGGAATACTAGTCAGGAATCCTTCAAGCATGGCGATCTGCATCATAAACCAAAAGACGGGATCGGTCTTTTCTATTTCATGCCCGATCAGCACAAAAATGACAATGGCCATCCACCCGTACATGCCCACCTGCTAGGCGGAGAGCGAGAGCGAATCGGCTTTCACGGCTTCACGGAATCCCTCCTTGGCAGGGAATCCTTTCATAGGTTTGATCGTGAAATATTGAAAGGCGATACGAACAAAAATGCCAGGATATAATCGATCACCCACGCGGCAAACACCGTCTTGCCAAATAACGTAAAGGGAACAAGCACGATAAACCATTCCGCCACAATGTCCCCCAGCGTGCAGCCACTTCCGCAATGGGTCGTACCTAAGGCGGCGATTTGCCAAAAGGGCTTCTTTCGGGCGTCAGGTTTTTCTCCCCGTGCTTTCGCCTGTTCCATAGCTTGATGGGTGGACAGTCGTCCCACTTTGAAATACGACCATGCTGCCAGCGGACCGGCATATAAAGCCGTCAGCGGCCATACCTTATTCATGATCCACAGTGTTGACGATTTCCGCGCAAGATATCAATGACAATGATAAGAGCCGAGATTCCGGCCAGAATTAAGGCGATAATGGCAATAGCATGAAGCCAGCCGGGGATATTCATAAATCTTTTCCGTTCAAGATTACCCACGAATGTGCATAGTACTCTTCAATTCATCATCCTCAGCACTAAACACAACCTTTGCAATCCCGCCCAGCCAAACTTCCTCATGCCTGAAAGTTCATTATGTGACTTCAAAAATCCTTAGCCGGCAAGCAACCCACCGATCAACCAGACCAATGCCATGATAGCCAACCAGAACAAGATTTTATCCCCCAACGATTTTTGTTCCATGTCATGTCCACCATTGCCCTTCATCTTCCATCCCACAAATCCCGCGCTCATCAGTAGGAAACCCATATTGAGAAATAGCGTATAGTCAATGGTAAAAAATTCTCTGTCCGTCACACTCTTTGCCACACTGGAATCCGGCAACATCCCCATGAATGAAAATCCGTAATGCATGAGAATGGCGGTCCCGATCAAGACCGTCAAAAACACCACAAGAATGTAGAGGGCCATTTTCCACCCATAATATTCTGCCTGAATTCGTAGGACGGGAAATACCACGAGATCACTGAAAATAAACGCGATGATTCCGGCGAAACTCACCCCATTGCTAAACAAGACAGCGGCTAGGGGAATGTTTCCCATCGAGCCGATAAAGGTAAAAAATGCCGCGACCGGGCCAACGAGCGTCTGCACAAATATCTCCCAAAAAGCAGGATGGGGACTGCCTGAGCCCACAAACAAGGTTTGAAAAAAAATTTTTGGCACAAATGCCGCAATAATCCCGGCGACCGTAAACCCAATGGTGACATCTTTCCAGACCATGGCCCATTCCATGACATATCGGTTGGCCACTTTGCGCCAGCCTTCTGCCGTGCGGATCAATTTTTTCCAATCGGGAATGCTTTCTTCCTGGCTTTCACCCGTTAGCTCTTTGGCATGTTGGCGGGCCTGGTCTTCAAGATGTTCTGGTAGGGTCAGTTTGACCATGATCCACATCAGCAGGATCAAAAGAAGGCCTCCCACGTATTCGCCCACCACAAATTGCCATGAGAGAAACACGGCGATAATAATCCCCAGCTCAATGACCAGATTGGTAGAAGCCAGTAAAAATGCCAGTGCCGGGATGAGCCCTGCCCCTTTGGTGAAAAGCGATCGGGTCGTCGCCAACGCAGCAAAACTACAAGAGCTGGAAATAAACCCAAAAAACGTGGCGAGCGCCACACTTTTAGCACCGGCCTCTCCCATCCCCTTTTTCATCCGCTCACGGGTAACAAACACTTGAATCATACTGCTGATGAGATAGCCTAACCCAAAGGCCCAGAAGGCCATCCAAAACAATCCCACACTGGTGAGAGCCGCCTCATGATAAAATTTCGAGAAATTTTCCATGGTTTACATACCCCGGTGGGTAGATCTTCCTCTTTTCCCAACCTACCGAATAACTAACCTAAGAAGGCCATTTTTTCTTATCGAACGCTTCTTCCTTCGTTCGTAAAGTTTTTACCAGGCCAATACAGGCCATAATTAATAAAAGACTTTGCGGAAGACCGGCGGAAACAGATGCCGACTGGAGAGCCTGAAGCCCTCCTGCTAAAAGCAGAACGGCGGCCGCGGCTCCTTCTGATATTCCCCAAAATACCCGGTTGGCGACCGGAGGATTTGGATTACCCCCGGACGTGACCATATCATCAACGAATGATCCGGAGTCCGAGGATGTAATGAAGAAAATTACAATAAGGCCTAAGGCTATCCACTGCATAAATTGAGTCCACGGAAGATGTTCCAGTAAGAGATGTAAAGACATGGCAACATTCTCGGTCACGGGTTCCAGCAGCTGTCCGCCTCCAAAGCGTTCCACATACAAGGCCGTGCCGCCAAATACGGAAAACCACAGACAATTGATAAGAGCAGGAACCAGGAGGACATAGGAGACGAATTCCCGTATGGTCCGGCCTCTCGAGATTCGAGCAATAAAAATACCCACAAAAGGACTCCAGGACATCCACCATCCCCAATAAAATAACGTCCAATTCGCTTGCCAATCCGAATTTTGACGAGTGTCCAACCATAAACTCGTGCTAATCAGGTTTTGGAGATAATCGCCTAAACCCGTGACCAGCAATTTGATTTGAAATAACGTAGGACCGGTCAGAAAAACAAACAGTAACAACCACACGAACACGGCTGAATTGAAGAGACTCAAATATTTAATTCCCCGCGACACACCGGTAACGGTCGATATCGTCGCCACGAGGGAGATAAGAACGATGATCCATATTTGGGCAGGTTTGTCATAGGCAATTTCCGTGACCTGGCTCAATCCCGCGTTAATTTGCATGGCACCCAATCCCAAAGAGGTTGCCACGCCCAGCAATGTCCCAATGGTGCAAAAGGCATCGATCACATGCCCCGGCCAACCATGGATTCGTTCACCCAATAGCGGATACACCAAGGAGCGCGGGGCAAGAGGCAGTTGATAACGAAAGTGGAACAACGCAATGCCAAGACCGAAGATGACATAGACTGCCCATGGATGAAGAGCCCAATGAAAGAAACTGAAATGGATGGCTTCCTGGACAGCAGCTGTACTCAATGACTCCGCCCGAGGTGGACTTTGGTAATGATGCAAGGGTTCGGCAACACCCCAAAATACCAAGCCCATTCCCATTCCCGCTGCAAACAGCATGGAAAGCCAGGCAGGCAAACTAAAATGGGGTTCTTCATCGGGATGTCCTAAACGGATGTCACCATAGCGGCTACTCAGTAGCCACAAGACAAACCCCAGAAAAAAGGCCGTGGTCAGCACATAGTACCATCCGAATGATGTAGTAATGAATGCAAGGAGATGCTGAAACACACCCCCGGCCGTTTCGGTAAAGAACCCTCCGAATGCGATGAGGAGAATATTAAAGCCTGCCGCGAGTAAAAATACGGGAAGACTCACGCCTTCCCGCCATTCTCGTAACGATGTAGCAATATTGAACATCATAGATTGTCAACGAGCAGCACTCCCTCGTCGCAAAAACATCAAGGAATGCGCATTTGGTGCTATACGTACAAACATTTTTTTCTTGCAGGGATTCAGGCTCTGTTGACCATACATACCCTCTCGTTAGACGGTAGCTTGTTAAAAAGGTAGGGAAAACCCATAAAAACCCTGGATTCTTATTCTTGATATGTGAAGTTTTTCAGTGGTGAATTCGAGAATTGTTGTTATCCAGGGTTTTGGCCGGTTTTGGTTTCGACAGCTGATCACGCATACTGGCTATTTGTGCGGATAAGATGTTCTCGCTTCAGAATTCTTCTTTAATACGGAAACGGCCTTTCCCATTGTGGGGAAAGAAGGCAACCCAAGGAACGTTAAAAGATATCCAGTCGTGTGCGACTGAATCCCAACGCTCAGGTTGCCTTTCCCATCATTGAAGTATTTCTTTATACTGAATAAATATTAAGGGAAAGTTGGACACCGTTTGGCTTCAGGAACATTCTCTTGTGTTCTTGAAGTTGTATGGCATTGATTACCGTTCATGGCTTGCGTTTCTATGATCAATTACAAGGACGATGAAGATGGAACAGGAACCCACGATTTCAAAAGATAAGCCCCGACGACGGGAACTGAGCATGGCCAAGGTTGAACAGGTCAAAGACCCGGTCTGTGGGATGATGGTCGATCCCCTCACCGCTGCGGGAAAGTTCGAGCATGCGGGCACCATGTACTACTTTTGCAATCCCCGCTGCCTGGACCGGTTCCGCCAAGATCCGGATGGCTATCTGACCGGCAAACATGCGCAATCGATGGAAACGGAACCGGCCAAGCCGGGAACGAAATATATCTGCCCGATGTGTCCGGGCGTGGAGTCGTCCAAACCGGCGGCTTGTCCGAAATGTGGCATGGCGCTGGAGCCGGATATTGCCCTCGCATCGGCCACTCAAACGGAATATGTCTGTCCCATGCATCCTGAAGTGGTACAGGACCAGCCCGGCTCCTGTCCAAAATGCGGGATGGCGCTCGAACCACGGGAAATCACACTAGAAGAAGAGAATCCCGAACTCAAAGACATGACGCGGAGATTCTGGATTGGTCTCGTGCTGGCCTTCCCGGTCTTTTTCCTGGCCATGTCCGAGATGATTCCCGGCAAACCCGTTCAGGAAATCCTGCCACCTTCGGTCATGTCATGGGTGCAATGGGCATTAGCCACGCCCGTAGTCTTATGGTGTGGATGGCCGTTCTTTCAGCGCGCGTGGGCCTCGGTCGTGAACCGCAGTCTCAACATGTTTACCCTGATTGCGTTGGGAACCGGAACTGCCTATGTCTATAGCGCCGTGGCCACGCTGGCGCCTCAATTATTTCCC
>JAUIKP010000254.1 GCA_030430725.1 Nitrospiria bacterium | reverse complement strand
TTCCGCAGCTCGATGGATTCTATCTGTGTTCGACGAAACCTTATTTTCAATGCCTTCAGCACGGCTGAGGGTATGTATGATGGCTGCAACTAGGCCAGTTGGGCGATCTCGACTTTATTTTTGAACAAATTGGATACATGACCGGCGGGAGAGCCAAAAAGATGGCATTGAGATAAAATACGGCTCCTGGAGCAACATCATTTAAGGAAATGTGGTGTGAATTTGCATGTAAGGCATCGTTATCTTAGCCGATGCCATTGTTAGCAAGGAAATTATTGTGGGTTCTCTTGAAGCCCATTGCCATAAACAATTTCTGGGTATGCGAAATGTGACCATCGCAAACAACACTGTGATCGGAGATTTGCCTGTGGGGGTTGGGGAGGCAGCAACATTCCGGCCGGTCTTAGCGTTGCCAGCAATGTCCTTTAAGGAGATTCGATGACCAATCAGCCCCGCGCAGCCACTTTTTCTTTCAACCGCCAACATAATTTCGGCACGAGGGGAATATTCGTGGGTCCCAATAACTGTGACTTTCGGACAGCGTCTGGCTCGTCATTGATTGGTGGGGCTGACACAGCCTATGCTCCGAACAAGGACTTCAATTGAATAAACGCCAAGATTTGTTCGTCGTAGAAACTTGTGAGACGGAAAGCTTTATGGATAATCCAAGCTGGCCTATTCAGGACAGCTTCAAAGGTAGCGGCAGTGAGGAGGATGTAATCCTGCCTTTGCCCTCCACCGGGCTAACAATCAAGGCCTTATTGGATTTTCGCTCTGTTGAAAATAGTTTGATGTGTTGCCTTGAGGCTATTAGAGGGGGTTCTATCATGGCAAATACTTCAACGCCATTTTCAGCAAGGCATGATCCTGCAAAGCAATATTGGTATCTCACAGGCTTACTCAGTTACCGGGACATCGATGAATTGAAGCAAGAACATGGCTTCTCCATTGACAAAAGCACATGAATCGACTCTTGGCAATTAGTGTGGTTGAAATAGCCACCAAAGACGATAAGCACCCTAACCGATGTAGGACTAAAGCTTCTTTCATGCTTTTTGTAAGACTCCGGACCGCCAATTGATTGTGGGCTCCCAGTCTGGCCTCAGTCGATGCAAGACGACCGTCGCTTCCCCATAAAGGGCGTTGAAAGATTCGTTGAGCGCCCCTGCGCCATGCCTCAGATCTTCTTTGGGGCAATGCTTCACAACATTTTCCCGCTTGTGCCATTGGCACTCCTGTATGGTCGCCAAGTGCCCAAATCCTTTCCGCATGGTGCCCGCAAGCTTTTGCTGCCATCAGTTATCACCAAGGGTTCTTCAGAGAGGTTCAACCCCTAGGCACCAATCGTCTGGAGAGACGGAGTCAAGACCTGTTCGTATTCTGAGCCCGGTTCCTCGAATCCGAGCAGGCGTTTCTCGCCAGCTATCCAAATGCCCCCGGCCTTGACCATCGTCATGTCCTTAAATCTCATCCCATCAAGAAACATGGTCACGATGTTCAATGGGCGCAGGTCCCGGTCTTGGAGAGCCTGCAACTGCCGACTATCGTTTCCACATCAAACATCTCATACTACTTTGAGCGAAGTATCTACACGGATCCAAACCAGCAGGTCTTGGAGCCTCGCTTTTCTGTTTCTGTAGTATTACTCGTCACGGGACTCTTTCCTGTTGTTTGGAAAGATTGGACTTCTGCGTCGAAGGCTGTTTCACCGCAGGGGGGAGCCGTTTAAATTCCAACCAGCCTCCCTACATCACATTGGTAGGAACCCTTTCCTACTGTTAGCCAGACGAATTAAAAAAATGAGCCATTTACCTGGATTACTACCCCATTCCAGAAAGCCCCGTGCTTTGCACGGGGATGAATGGAATCCTTTTTAGGGGGTTTGGGGGACAGATTCCCCCAAGTTATCGTAGTTAAGGTTTTTAAGAAGCCCCGCCCTTTGGGCGGGGAGTTTCACTAAATATCCGCTACCTGTAAAGAAGTTCATTGTTTTTCAAGTCATCCTAAGTTTTCCCTAGGGTTCATCCAGCAATACAAAGGTTTCACCCTGCGGGATGATCCAAGCTAGTTGCGCCAAGATTCGGAGCAGATTGTGTCGATTAAAAGGAGCACACACAAACGTAGTCAAGGTCTAGGCTGAGGATTATCCAAATGAAGATCGAACCACGATATGGTATTTCGAAAATGGTAGGCTTGTATTTCGCGAGCCCTAAGAGCCTTTCTCATGTTTTACACAGACATTGGATTCCAATCGTTTTTAATTTTTCTTGGTTGCCAACCGACAAAACAAAATGGCCTCAATTAAATCAGCCATCATACTTTGGATGAGTCATGGAAATTCGTGCCCTCTCACATGAAGAGTATAAGCAATGGGATGATTTTGTTCTGGCAACCCATCAGGGCTCGTTGTTTCATATGATTGCGTGGAAAAAAGTTCTGGAAAATACCTTTGCGTATCGGTCTGTTTTTTTAGCCGCATATGATGAGGGAGAAATCTGTGGAATATTGCCGTTGTTTGTTGTTCCGAAGCCCTTGAAAGGCCATGTGATGGTGTCGGTTCCCTTTGGGGTTTATGGGGGAGTTGCGTCGGAAAGTCCCGAGGTGACTAAAAACCTCTTGAATATTGCCAAAGAGCTGGCGGTAGAAAATAAAGTGGATTCTCTCGAATTTCGTCAAATGGAAAAAAACGATGAGGCACTTCCGACTAAAGATCTGTATTTTACTTTTGTTCGAGAGATTTTTGACTGTGAAGAAAAAAACATGTCAGCCATTCCCCGGAAACAACGGCGGATGATACGGCAGGGCATTAGCCATGGCTTGCAATCCCAAGTAGGAGGGCCTGAATTACTCAAAGAATTTTATTTTGTATATTCCTCAAGTTTAAGGAATTTGGGAACCCCGGCCTTTCCTTTTGTCTACTTTAAGCATTTGTTTCAGGAGCTAGGAGAACAATGCAAAATTCTCACTGTTAGTTATGAATCCAAGGTTGTGGCTGCTGTCATGACCTTTTTCTATCAAGACCGCGTGATGCCCTATTATGGTGGAGGGCTTTCGGAGTATCAGCGTTACGCTATTTACGATTTTATGTATTGGGAGCTCATGCGTTTTGGATGGGAACATGGGTACAAGATCTTTGATTTTGGTCGAAGCAAGCAGGAGACTGGACCATTCCATTTTAAGCGTCATTGGGGATTTGAACCGCAGGCTCTCCCGTATCAATATTTTTTGCCCAAAGGGGGAGCAATTCCTAATGTCAATCCTTCAAATCCCAAACTCCAGCCATTTATTGCATTGTGGAAGCGTCTGCCATTACCAATAGCCAATCGCTTAGGGCCCTTTCTTATCAAGTATCTTCCCTGAGTGGTCGATTCGGATACAATGAGGAGGATAATGTTCAAAAAGTTGTTTGCGTATCAACCTCATGTCTTGGGCCTTTGTGGTAGAAGTTGTCTTTTTTTTTAATATGAATATTTTATATCTGTGTCACAGGATTCCGTATCCTCCAGATAAAGGCGACAAAATACGATCCTATCATCACATTAAATATTTATCGCAACATCATGCAATTTATTTAGCCTGCTTAATTGATGATCCCGGAGATTGGCAGTATGTTGAACACTTGCGTTCTATGTGTCGTACCGTCGAGGTGGTAGGACGGAAAGGGTTTCAGGAGTGGTGGAGAATAGGAAAGGCATTTCTTGTTGGTCAGCCGCTGTCCCTTGGGGCGTTTTTCGTTTCTGCTCTACAGGAGAAAGTGAATGTTATTTTAGAGCGGGAGTCTATTGATCGCATCGTAATTTTTTCTTCTCCCATGGCTGAGTATGTGAAGCATGTGTTCTCGATACCCAAGATCATAGATTTTGTCGACATGGATTCTGAGAAGTGGAGGGCCTATGCCCAATTGAAACCATTTCCACTTTCATTGCTATATAAGACCGAAGCGGATCGTTTGGGGCAGTATGAATTGGAGATGGCAACTACATGTCAACAATCTCTCGTCATTTCACAAGAGGAAACACATGTACTTCGGGAACGGTCAAACCAGAGAGTTCAACCGAAGGTAATTCCCAATGGTGTGGACTCTGAGTATTTTTCCCTGGCCTCTAATGTCCAACGAAAAAAATCGATAATTGTTTTCACAGCAGCCATGGATTATTTCCCGAATATCGATGGAGCCATATATTTTTGCCAGAGAATTCTTCCACGAATTCATCGGGCCATTCCCCACGTACAGTTTCTTATTGTTGGTCGGAATCCGGTGTTTGCTCTGCGACGAATAGCGGACCGAATACCACATGTTCAGGTGACTGGTACCGTACCGGATGTTCGTCCGTATCTGGCGAAGGCCATGGTGGCGGTGGCCCCGTTGCGAATTGCCAGAGGAGTCCAGAATAAAATTCTCGAAGCCATGGCAATGGAATTGCCCGTGGTTGGTACGACTTCTGCTTTTCAAGGTTTGTCTGTGACCACTGAACATGGGATGCATGTGGCTGACGACCCCGATGAATTTGCGGATGCGGTTGTGAAACTTTTAGGTCATCCTGAACTTGCCAGAGCTTGTGGGCTTTCAGCAAGGCAGTTCGTGACATCGCATTACGATTGGTCCACTATCCTTCAAGAATTTGAACAGATACTTGAAGGAGTGACGGTACGAAGATACATTCCCAACGAGAAGGAGGGGCTAACTTTTTAGATGCCCCGATTGGGCTGTGAACATTAGATTGATAGGCGTATGAGCTCGTCGTCCTCCCCTCCATTAATCATGCATGTTATCTACCGGTTGGCGATGGGAGGCCTGGAAAACGGATTGGTCAATCTCATTAATCATATGCCCTCTGGGCGTTACCGGCATGCCATTGTATGCTTGACAGATTTTACGGATTTTCGAGAACGGATTTGTTTCCCGGAGGTTTCTGTGCTAGCTCTCCATAAACAACCTGGAATGGATTGGTCAGCCTATGGGAAGTTGTGGACCATCATTCGTGAAATGAAACCGATGATTGTGCATACACGAAATTTACCAACTCTTGAAATGGCGGCCATTGCGGTTTTGGCACGCGTGCCGAATCGAATTCATGGGGAACATGGGCGCGATCTTCACGATGCCTATGGAACGAGCAAGAAATTTCTGATCTTTCGAAAGATTCTAGATCTTGCGGTTCATCGTTATGTGGCTGTGAGTCAAGATCTTGAGCAATGGCTTCAGAATATGGTGACAATTGTCCCCAGTAAAGTGAGTCAAATTTATAACGGAGTTGATACCGAAATTTTCCATTCCAATACGCGGAAAGGACGAGAAATACTCCCAGAAGGGTTTGCCAGTTCGGATAAGGTGGTGATTGGAACCGTGGGGCGATTGGAACATGTGAAAGATCAAGCCACGTTGATTCGGGGTATAACCTCTCTCGTAAAAATGGACCCGACAATAGTCGATAAGGTCCGTGTCGTCATCGTTGGCGACGGGTGCCTAAGGCAGGAACTTGAACAATTGGTTCGCGACTCTCACTTAATCGATATGGTATGGATGGCTGGTGCGCGAA
>JAUIKP010000253.1 GCA_030430725.1 Nitrospiria bacterium | reverse complement strand
ACAAAATAATGATGGGAAGACCTGGCACCGCTTTTGTCATCTTCTCCAGAACGAGTAAGCCATCCATGTCAGGGAGTTTGACGTCCAGGATTACTACACTCGGCGAGTGAAGCTTTATGCATTCCAGGGCTCTGCCTCCTGTTGAGGCAACATTGATGTGATGTCCGTCGGCCTCGAGAAGATCTCGTAAAGTTAGGACAATATCTTGTTCATCGTCGACCACGAGAATGGGGGAAGAGGATTGAATAGAGGATGCGTTTGCCATGGCCAAACCTCATGTCTGGGGAAACTAACCCTCAACGCGGATGTTCCTGGGGGCTATGATGATTGAATAGGCAATCTATGTACCAATAATGGTATATGTGGAATCGGTCAGGCGGTAAGCCTTTGGGAAAAGGGTGATTTTGTGAAATTCTATAAGGAAAAACCACCGTATCAGTGACTTTCCTGCTTATAAAAGGATGAAATTTTTATCTGTTTGGATACACCCATTTATCCAAATGGATACAGAACCTTGATCTGGATACTCCCCGAGGTGGAAGTCACCGGCGACTATACTGGCGTTGGCTCGACGTTTCGATCCGTTTCTTTTGATAGGTCAGCTATCTGTCTCCGAAGTCCAATAATCGTTCTCGACCCGACGTAAAATTGTAAAACGTACTGACCCTATTCGGCATGGAGACCGGAATCGACGCTTTCATGCTATGACAGAATCAAAAAATGTTTGTGTACGTATCTTGTGGGTAGGATGTGCAAGGGGAGTGGTTTTAGGAAGCCTACGCAGGTCCAGGGATTTTCCGCGAAATGCTTCGGAACAAGGAGTCAGCAAGGTCAGGTTTGGCTTCGATGTGGTGTGGCTTGAGTTCATCCATTGGTTGTGGCACTCTCCACTGTTTCTAAACAAGCATGCGGTCATGTTCATGCGGTAATTGGGTGTGTGGCTATTTACTTGTAAGTAAGCCTGGAATAAAGCCCCCAGCTCTTTTTCCTCGGGTCGTATACAGCTTTCTCATCCACTCATTACCATGAATGTCAAATTGCTGGAGGATATGGTGAATCGGGAATGAACATGGTTATCCCCATACAGGAACGGTTAATTGTCGCCCTTGATGTTTCCTCCGTAGGGGAAGCCCGTCGATATGTGAAGGATTTAGAAGGTGTTGCCTGGTTTTATAAAATCGGCCTGGAATTATTTCTGGCGGTTAATGCGGATTTCATCAAGGAATTACGGGCACAAAATTGTCGGATCTTTTTAGATCTCAAGATGAACGATATAGATGAAACCGTGCGTCGAGCTGTGAATTTAGCGGTTGATCTTGATGTTGATTTCCTTACCATATTTGGAAATCATGCCACAGCCAAGGCTGCCGTGTTGGGTCGGGGTTCCGGGTCAATACAAATTTTGACCGTTCCGCTCCTGTCGAGTTGGGGAGAAAAAGATCTTCAAGACCTGGGGATGTTGAGTGTGCAACAAGGAGAACCCGCACGTTTTCATTCTCTGGATGACTACGTCTTATGGCGGGCCGATATGGCGATGGCTCAAGGGTGTGATGGTCTGATCGCCTCAGGAAAGTATGTTGGAATCCTGAGAGAACGGTTTGGTCAACATGCGATCATTGTCTCTCCAGGTGTGAGACCGGCAGGACAAGACACCCATGAACATCAACGTTCGTTAACTCCGTATGACGCCATTCGGGCCGGGGCGGATTATTTAGTCGTTGGGCGACCTATTCGCGATGCGGACAATCGGCGCAAAATGGCTGAAAGGATTCAAGAGGAAATTGCCGTAGCGGTCAAGGCTGGTCCATCGAAAGAGCGGACATTGGCCGGGGAGAATCGCTGGCCTCATCCCCATGAGTCTTAAAAAGCCAAAGTGGCCCTTTTTAAAAGTTTCTGCACCTTTTTCCCTTTCCTTATTTTCGGAGTGTTTCTACCCTTTTTCAGGGGCCCTTTTGTTTCTAGGTTGCTTGCCTCAATCACTGTATGGCCAACTGTTGATGGGAATCCACTTCTCTTAAGTGATGACGACTGTATTATGACGTATCGGGATACCGGACCGTGAGGCTCCGTCTTTCCGAATAGCACAGTGGAACGATTGGGATAGCCAGTGGACTTCTCTTCAATAATCATTTTCACCAGTAATTTCTCTCCCTTCTTGTTGAGGAACAGGGGCGTGACCATTCATGCCGGGATTGTTATGATGGTGGTCCGATGATGGGGAAATACCGGGGATTGGTCTCCGGAAGGGCACGAGGTGCGATCAATCCCGTGAATGAAAGCAACATTCTGTTTCGTCGAAGTGAAGTACGATGCGACGGAGCAGCCGGAACAGAGGTAGAAATTCAAGGGGATCTTGGCTTGGAAATTCTCCCAATAAACCTTTGAATACATTCTGAGGGTTACGCACACAGTTCTGGACGGTAGAATTAGGGGAGGAATATATGACGATGCGAAGGGAATGGTTGCGAATCCTCATTGTGCAAGACCGTCCTGACCAATTGGAAACCCTCGTCAAGGTTCTAGGTGAAGAAAACTACCAGGTGGTAGGGGCCAGGACGGCCACGGAAGCTTCGGAATATGCGAAATGTGAGAGCTTTGCGGTCGCAATGGTCGATGTGCAGACGCCGGATGTCTCCGAAGTCTCATTGCTTTCTCTTCTCAAGGCGAAGAATGCAGAAATTCAGATAATCTTGAGTCCTGCCTTTGGCTCCCTGGATTCGGTGAAAGGTCTCATTGGTGAGCGGGCCGTAGCCTACCTTAAGCCGGAAGAGTCCACATCGGATTTGCTGGATACTCTCCGTCGAACATTTCGTGACCAACTGACGGAGTACACGAAGGAACTGGAGATCGCACTGACAGAGCGGGATGAACGGTTTCGGCAACTGGTTGACCATATTAAAGAAGTTTTTTGGGTCTTCTCCCCTGACCAGTCTGAGGTCTGGTATGTCAGCCCTCAATATGAAACGGTTTGGGGCCGGAGTTGTGCCAGTCTATTGGAAGATTCTCGAAGTCTATGGAATGCGATTCATCCTCATGATCAACCAGGATTTCACGCACACCAATTTGCACCGGAGGTAAATGGGGTTCAGGGAGAATGCCGGATTGTGAGACCGGATAACACCATGCGGTGGGTCCGAATCCAAACGGTTCCTATTCGAAAGACGAATGGGAATGTGCTGAGCTTTGCGGGAGTGGCGGAGGATATTACAGAACGGAAGCGTGTGGAGGAGGCGCTGACGAAAACCGAGCGTCAATTTCGACAATCAAGCCGCATGGAAGCCATTGGGACGTTGGCAGGGGGTATCGCCCATGATTTCAACAATATTTTGACGGCAATTTTGGGTTACACCGAATTGGCATTGGCCACCGTGCCAAAGGAAAGCCGTACTCAACGAAATCTGCAGGAAGTGCTGACCGCGGGTCACCGAGCCAAGCACCTGGTGCTTCAAATTTTGACCTTT
Source organism: Nitrospiria bacterium (assembly GCA_030430725.1). Classification (GTDB taxonomy): domain Bacteria; phylum Nitrospirota; class Nitrospiria; order Nitrospirales; family UBA8639; genus Nitrospira_E. The sequence goes on along the minus strand of JAUIKP010000253.1, from coordinate 2,104 downwards.
AGTCGTCAAGCGGGTCAGGGGAAAAAACCCACACCTTTCCACATGGTCGTCCGGGAAGCCCTCAAACTTTTACGATCCACGATTCCCACCACCATTGAGATCCGTCAAGCATTGAAGACGGAAGCCACCATTTTAGCGGATCCGACCCAAATGCATCAGATCATTATCAATCTATGCACCAACGCTGAATATGCTATGCGGGAACCCGGCGGGATTTTGACCGTCGCCCTGGAAGAGGTGGAGGTGACAGAAGAACTCACCAAAGCCATTTCGGGATTACATATTGGTCCGCATGTTCGGTTGACGGTGGAAGATACCGGTTCGGGTATGACTCCCGAAGTGCTTGAGCGGCTGTTTGATCCTTTCTTTACCACCAAACCGATTGGCGAGGGGTCGGGAATGGGGATGGCCGTGGTGCATGGAATCATTACGAATCACAAAGGAGCCATTGTCGTTGACAGTATTGTAAATAAGGGGACGAAAATCGATGTTTACCTCCCGACCGTTCCGTCCCAGGTTATCGAGCCTATTGATGATCAAAATGCCATTCCGACTGGGAAAGAATCAGTTTTATTTGTGGATGATGAAGAGACGATTGTGCGTCTTGGGAAGGAGCTTCTCACGCAACTGGGATATACGGTAGAAGTGCACACGAATTCAATGGAGGCTCTGAGCGTTTTTAAGCAAGACCCTCATCGTTTTGATCTCGTGATTACCGATCAGACTATGCCGGGATTGACCGGTGAGGCTCTATCCCGTGAGCTGCTGCGGATTCGCCCGGATCTCCCCATCATTTTATGTACAGGATTCAGTCATGTGATCTCGGCGGAACGAGCGAAGGCATTGGGTATTCAGGGCTATTTAATGAAGCCACTGGCGATTCGGGACCTGGTTCCGATTATTCGCCATGTCCTTGACAAAACATCTTCCTCGTTAGCTGAATCCTGACCGACGGGAAAATGAATGGGGAAGACACGGTTCCTTTGGTTTGTGATGGGTCATCAAATAGCCCTCCGAGATGCAGGTCATTCTGGGAAGGCTCTTCAAAAATCATGAATCCCAGATGCCGATCATTTACTGTTGATATGGCGTTTGAGAGTCGAGAGGTTGTGAGTTTGGCCTGAACCACTATTGTAAAATGAATCCAAAGTTGGTCGCACAGTCCGTGATGCGTTGTTTCTGGTAGAAGAGGAGGATGATCATCCGGGGTGAGGCGTGGAAAGAGACGAAGTTATGGCAAACATTCTTGTTGTGGATGATGATCGACAGGTTTGTGACCTGTTGAAGCAAGCCTTGGAGGAACAGGGCTATACTGTGGACTGTGCCTCAAACGGGGTGGAAGGCATCAAGGAATATCGCAATCACCCTGCCGATCTCATTATTTTAGATATTCTTATGCCGGAAAAAGAGGGGCTTGAGACCATACTGGATTTGCGGCGTGAATTTCCTCATGTAAAAATTATTGCCATGTCGGGTGGAAGTGAGCGAGCCAAACTCGATTTGTTGGATCTCGCTCGTCGGTTGGGGGCTCAACACACCATCGATAAGCCTTTCCAACTGCACGCCATTTCGGACCTCGTTACCCAAGCGCTTCACGATAATTAGCCAGGGTTTCCCTCTTTGAACCACGAGCGATGCTGTATTTTCGGACTCAACCTGATGCCGTGTTTATTCCGTTTGTGAGGCAGGCCCTTGAATATGAGCTTCAAGCCGTGAGGCGTCTCGCTTCTCGCAATGACACTGATGGCTGGTTAGTGGAGTATCCGGCCGTGGGGATGCTGTTTACTCCCTATAGTGCACTCATCACGCTTGAGGAATTGCTGGTTGCCCATGATGAGGCATCCATGGTCTATCGATTGACCGACTATCATTGGCTTCTCCTATACGAAAGCCTCAAAAATTATTGTCTCTGGCACAACGATCAGGTTTATGATGCTTCGGTGTCATTTACCATGTTGGGGGGATACCGGTTTGGGCAGGTGGACTTCCAAACGATGACCGAACGGTATTTCTGGGATCATGAATTTATGGAACTATTGTATGCGGATGAATTTGCTTGCTGTTCATGTGGCGAACTCACAGAGAGGTCTGATATCGATCTCTC
>JAUIKP010000252.1 GCA_030430725.1 Nitrospiria bacterium | reverse complement strand
GGGGGTGATGATGGTATGGCTTGGTTGCCACTGCCGATGGATGGCCCGCAACTCGCCTTCGGTGACGTAATGCACGTCTCCTTCGGGTGTGACATCTTCCAGGTAGACGAAAAGATTCGTGTCTTGAGTGGTGGCAGAGAGATAGACGGTGGCGACGGGATGCCCTGTGACTTCGAGCGCCTCCGGAAGCGGCAGCGAGGTATAGAGCAATAAATCCCGGTCGCGTTCTTTCCGATCGGGATAAGGGTCTTTCAGCGAAATACCCACCAGCGTGTTCCACCGGGAGTGTTTTCCTGTTCTCGTCGTGAGATCCACCTGGTATCGATCAGGGTGGTCTTCTGCCGGAGGAGTGCCCATCGAGAGCCCGCCTTCTTGTTGGAAATACAGGGGTGTGGGAGTGGATTCAGGCGGCCAGGTTGTTGTTGTTTTCCATTGTTCTTCGCCCATGGTGTAGTAGCGGATCGGTGGATCATTAGGGTTGCCGGTGGGCATGCCCTTCAGATGGACATCGAAAAATTTTAGTAGTTCTGCCGCATGGTCGAAGGTCGCTGGTCCCAGCGCATCGGGACTGATCCGGCGTTTACCGCCGTGGTCCCATGGCCCGAGTATGAGCCGATGCGACGGCTGTTGGTGGTGGAGGTACCGTTTGATGGCGGCCAATTGATAGCCCCCGTCGAACCACCCGCTATAGCTGTAGATGGCTGCGCCCGACTTGGCAATGTCATCGGCATAGGTTTGCGTGCTGAGAGCATCGATGTTGGCGGCCTGCCTCGATGGTGGAGGGTCATCCCGAAAGACAATTTCCGAAGCTTCCCGGTATGGGCTCCAATTGGTCTTATGGTCTTGCAGGGCGAGTGATAAGAGGTCCAGGCTCGTGTCGCCATCCACCGGCCGTACTCCACGAATAAAGAGATTCGCGATGATGCCCCCGCGGGGTAACCGGTTACGGTCGAGACGATGAGTAATGGCACTCCAGGTTTCGGTAAACCAGTTGAGATGGATGCCGCCTGGAAAGATAATTTCGGAATAAAGATCGAAGCCTGAATACATCGGGGCAATTGCTTTGACCGCCGGATGCTGATTGACGAGTAACATTTCAGCGGTTCCGCCACTGTAGGAAATACCCATGGCTCCGACCTTACCGTTCGACCAGGGTTGGGCGATGATCCAGCCCACAATTTCCGCGCCGTCTTTGATTTCCTCAGGGGAATAGGCGATCGGTCTGGTCCCGAATGACGCGCCGGAGCCGCGCACATCCACATCGACCCACGCATAGCCCTGTTGAAGGAATCGTTTGGCATAGGACCCGATGAGCCCCCGTGGACCGTCATCTTTGAAGGCGGAGACCAGCCATCGATATTGGATCGCCCGCCAATACCGGGTTTGGTGTAAAAGGGTGGGAATAGTGTGGCCTGGTTTCAGTCCGTCGGGGAGATAGACATCCACCGCAAGCTTGACCCCGTCCCGCATCGTGAGATACTGCGAGGTACGGTGGAATGTCCCGCCGTCTTGTTCTCCAGGGCTGCGAGCTGAAGACGGTGGACTGGCTGCCGCCGGGTCAGAATGCTCAACATTATTGGGCGCACAACCTCCGAAAAGAGGGAGGGCCAGCCAAAGCATGAGGAAAGCCCATACACAGAAACGCTTCGGCATAGGGAGATGGGAGAAACGGTTGGCAGGTCGGAAACGGAGATTGATTTGTCTAAACATATGGAGTGAACGGATCTTGGTTTTACAGCATTACTATGTTTATCGGGAATTTATCGACTTTGTATCTGCCGGAAAAAACGATTGCTGGTGAACGCATCGCACTTGTGTCCCTAACTCCTGTGTCTAATGTGATGTTCCGTGTGGCCGGGTTTCGCCCCGGCAGACGACCTCCTTTTGTTTTGGCAAAAGTAGGCAAAACCATGGATGCCCCGTCTGGCCTTATTAGAAAGGAGGGACGCCAACTATGAGGAGGGCGGTCCAACTCGCAGGGCTCACACAAGGCCCGCCAGGGGATGAGAGCGTCCCTCCTTTGGACCAGACGGCAGGCGTCGGACCATGAAAGGTCTTTCCTGGACTCCCATGAAAGAGCGAGGAGCCCTCTTATCTGTATGATCCGGAATATCCTCCTAAATCAGAAGATGTCATTCGACAAAATGGAAATCTAAAGGTTCTTGCGACATCCATAATAACTTCATGATAACAAGAGCGTGAAGAGAAGGAGAAGGAGATGGCCTCCGTGGTCGGACATGTGATGCTGGCGTATGCCATGGGCAAAAGCCTGAGGACTCCCTTGCACATCGCAAGGTTTTGGTGGTTGACGATGGCCTGTTGTCTCTTGCCGGATGTGGATGTGCTGGGACTGGTGCTCGGGATTCCGTATGAGCATATATTAGGGCATCGTGGCCTCACCCATTCCATGATGTTTGCCATGCTGGTAGGGTTGGTGGTGCCCCGGTGGGCTACTCCAACTCTGGTGTTTGGGACCAGGCCGTATTGGGTGTCTGCCGTATATTTCTTTCTCGTTACCCTGTCTCATGGGTTTTTGGATGCCTTAACCAATGGGGGGCTCGGCATTGCCTTTTTTGCGCCATTCGACTCGACCCGATATTTCTTTCCCCTGAGGCCTATCGCCGTGTCGCCGATCGGGCTCTCGGCCTTTGTATCCCAGGAGGGCATGGGCGTGCTACTCAGTGAACTGGTATGGATTGGGATACCCGTTGGCGTCTGGTTGTGGTGTGTACGTGTCATCAGGAACACAGGAGGGAAAGGCATCCCATGAGATACCGGAGACCGGACAAATATCCGGGGGATCAGGTACCATTGCGGGTTCTTTCACTGGAAAAGTTTTTCGTAGAAATTCAGGTCGATGGCGTCATCCTCAAAAAAAGTTATCTACGCGGCCTTAATTGGGAATAGTCTCATTGCGGTCACCAAATTCGCCGCTTCGGCGATGACCGGTAGTTCCGTGATGCTGGCCGAGGGAATCCACTCCTTGGTGGATACCGGCAATCAAGGTCTGCTCCTCTATGGACTCCACCGCGCCAAACGACCGGCTGATGAGCGCTACCCCTTCGGGTATGGGAAGGAAATCTATTTTTGGAGTTTTGCGGTGGCCATTCTGGTCTTTGCCTTGGGCGCCGGCATTTCCCTCTATGAGGGCGTGTTGCACATTCTCTATCCCCAACCGATTACCAACCCCATGGTCAACTATATCGTCTTGAGTCTCTCCCTCGTATTTGAGGGGTGCGCCTGGTATATGGCTTTCCGGGAATTTTCCCGTGCCAAGGGAAAGTGGTCGTATTTGGAGGCGGTGCAACGGGGAAAAGATCCGACCATCTTTATGGTTCTCTTTGAAGACTCGGCGGCTGTGCTGGGCCTGGCGGTGGCGTTTGTCGGCATCTGGTTGGGACAGGTGACCGGTATTGTCTATATTGACGGCATTGCCACCTGTATCATCGGGTTGATTCTGGCAGGGATTGCCATGTGGCTCGCGTATGAAACCAAGGGATTGTTGATTGGCGAAAGCGCCAACAGAGAAGTGGTCCAGAGCATTCGTGACATGGCCCGACAGCTTCCCGGCGTGGAGCATGTGAATGAAGTCTTGACCATGCACATGGGCCCGAATTTTATTTTGGTGAATCTGAGTGTGGACTTTCGGGACGGAGTCACCTCCGAAGAGGTAGAACGTGGCGTGGCCACATTGGATAAGGATATTAAGGTGAAGCATCCCCTGGTGAAACGGGTGTTTGTGGAGGCCGAAGCCCGGCGGGTCACCAGGATTCCGGAATGATGTATCACGGATTTTGTGTTGATGGGGAGCCAAGGGGCGCTGAAGGCCTTAGAAAAGGGATAGACGATCGCGATGGGTGAAACCCGTGTTGATTTGCTTCATCTGCTTGAAGATTTACGGGATGCCTATCCGGGTGCGCTCGAAGACACCATCCTTACCGAAATCATTGCGAACGCTCTGGATTCAGAAGCCAGTCGGATTGTGATGGAGGTGAATCCGTCCGCGGGCACGTTGCTGGTGCGAGATAACGGGTCGGGCATGCAACGGAAAGACTTAGCCCGCTATCATGACATTGCCTCCAGCACCAAACGACGGGGCCAGGGGATTGGTTTTGCCGGTGTGGGTATTAAGCTGGGTTTATTGGTATGTCAGGAAGTCCTGACGGAAACCAAGCGAGGACACACGCATGTGTCTACCACGTGGCATCTGTCGTCACGGCATCGGGCTCCCTGGAAATGGGTCCCCCCGATCGGCATGGTGATTCAACAAGGCACGGCTGTTCGTCTGAAACTCCACAATATTCTCTCTCCACTCCTGGATCAGGCATTTATCGGGGCGGCCATCTCCAGACATTTCCAACCGTTGCTGGATCCCACGTTTTCCACCATCCTGAATGCTCACTATCCCCACGGGGTGACGTTTGAAATCAATGGGGTGGATCTGCCGCCTCAAGGCTTTGAGGCGCCGCTTCATGCGCCTGTGGAAATTCGCCTGGCGCGCAAACGGAAACCCTCTGCGGTGGGATATCTGGTGCGAACCGGCAATCCCTTGCCCGACGATCTTCAAGGATTAGCCATTAGCACCTTTGGCAAAGTCATCAAGTCCGGGTGGGATTGGTTGGGAATCACTCCGCAGGCACGGGAACACATTTCCGGACTGATTGAGGTGCCCGGTCTGGCGGCCAGTCTTACATTGAATAAGGGTGATTTCATTCGTGTGGGAGCGCGAGGCGCGACATATTTGGCCTATCGGAAAGCTATCCAGGAAGCTGTTCAGCGTCAACTGTCGGAATGGGGCGTGGTGGAGAGTCCGGTCGAGGAAACCCCACCCCGCCAAATCAGACCGCTGGAACGGGATCTTGAGCGGGTATTGGAGGATCTCTCCGACCTCTTTCCGCTCCTGGGCTCGTTGGTCGAACATCGGAAGGGCGGGCAGAAGCGGTTGCCGTTGGGAACGCCGGGCCCCTACGAGTCTATGCGGGCGGTGAGTGTTCCCGGAGAAGCCCCGCAGGATCAGGAAACGGAAGAAGAACTGGTCGTTCAACCTCCCGGCAATGAACCCCCAGGTGGAGAGACCCCACGTGAGCCTCGCGAGCCGGGAGAAGATGCCTCGGTGGTGTCTGATTTGTTGCTGCCGGATCGAGGCAGCCGAAGGGCTCCAGCCCGGTTTGGGCTCGGTATTCAATTTGAAGACCGGGAAGATGATCAGGAAATCGGGCGGTTAGTGGAGTCAACGGTGTGGGTGAATCGTGCCCATCCTGCCTATCAACGGGCGGTGGCGACGCGGTCGGTCGGCTATCATATTGCTCTGGCGGTGGGGTTGGCCTTGGCCCCGCTGGCCGTAGAGGCTTCAAGCGAGCATGACTTTCTTACGGCGTTTCTCTCCTGTTGGGGCGAGGCCAGTCTTCCCAAGAAATCGAAGCCCCGCAAGCGGTAAAAACTTCCTCAGTTAGCGAATGGCTGAGCAGAGGATGTCTTAATCCTGGTCACGATTTTCGATTTCCGATACCACCGGGCGCTTTTGATGCCTGTGAAAGCTAACGGGAAGTTTTCCGAAATAAGGAAAAAGCCG
>JAUIKP010000251.1 GCA_030430725.1 Nitrospiria bacterium | reverse complement strand
AGCGTTAGCCCTCGTGCATTCTCGCTTTAGTACCAACACGTTTCCAACCTGGGCCTTAGCCCATCCCTACCGCTATTCCGTCCATAATGGCGAAATCAATACCTTGAAAGGAAACGTCAATTGGATGCGTGCCCGGCAGGGGAGGCTTGCCTCAGATCTGTTTGGGGATGATCTCAAAAAATTATTTCCCATTATTGATGATTCCACACAAAGCGATTCAGCCTGCTTGGATAACGCCCTGGAGTTTTTGGTGTTGGCCGGCCGGTCATTGCCTCATGCCATGATGATGCTGATTCCGGAACCGTGGGTGGGAAATCCGCAAATGGATTTCGACCGGCGAGGGTTTTATGAATATCACGCTGCCGTCATGGAACCGTGGGATGGACCGGCGGCTGTGTGCTTTACCGATGGAAAGCTTGTTGGTGCAACTTTGGATCGGAATGGTCTGCGTCCCTGTCGCTACCAAATCACCAAGGATGATGTGGTGGTGTTGGCTTCAGAAGCGGGAGTGCTTCCGGCTGATCCTAAAACCATTCGTATGAAGGGGCGTCTGCAACCGGGTCGAATGTTTGTCGTGGATACCGTCCAGGGACGAATTCTTGACGACGAGGAAATTAAAGCCGACATCACCAAACGTAAGCCTTATCGACAATGGCTCACCCAATATCGGGTATCCTTAGATGAACTCCCTGAGCCACTCAATGTGCCGCAACCCGATCACCCGACGCTGCGCCAACGTCAACAAGCCTTCGGGTACACCGTAGAAGAGTTGAAAATGGTATTGATCCCTATGGCTGTGACAGGGGAAGAGCCTATTTCTTCAATGGGAACCGATACCCCTTTAGCTGTGTTGTCCGACCGGCCGCAATTGCTTTTTAAATACTTCAAACAATTGTTTGCGCAAGTGACGAATCCTCCTATCGACCCGATCCGTGAGCATCTGGTGATGTCCCTTGTGACCAACATCGGGCCTAAACCGAACGTCATTGCTGAGATTCCAGAGGCATGCCGGAGGATCAAATTGCAACAACCGATCCTGAGCAATGCGGATCTGCAAAAGATTCGGATGATTGGGGATCCTCACTTTAAAAGTAAGACCCTGTCCTTGCTTTTTAAGGTTGCGGAAGGACCTGAGGGCATGGCGGCCGCTCTTGATCAATTATGCCAGCAAGCCTCGAAAGCCATTAAGGATGGCGAAAAGTTTCTCATTTTGAGTGATAGAGGCGTCAATGCCGAGTGGGCGCCCATTCCCAGTCTTTTAGGCGTTTCGGCTGTTCATCATCATTTGGTTCGAGAAGAAACCCGAACGGAGGTGGGGCTGATTCTGGAAACCGGTGAACCGCGTGATGTGCATCATTTTGCCTGCCTCATCGGTTATGGAGCCGGGGCCATCAATCCGTATTTGGTGTTTGAGTCCCTGGTGGATATGGAACGGGAAGGGTATTTTCCTGAAAGCGTGGATGCCGCCACGGCGGAGTCAAAATTCATTAAAGCTGTCAATAAAGGATTGCTGAAGATATTTTCCAAGATGGGGATCTCCACGGTCCAGTCCTATTGTGGAGCGCAAATTTTTGAGGCCATTGGCCTGAATAACCGGCTGATTGATCGGTTCTTCACCGGAACAGCTTCACGGATCGAGGGAATTGGTCTCAATGATGTGGGGGAAGAAATCTTGCGCCGACATGCGCTGGCTTATCGTCCGGTTCCCATGCGGCAATTGGATTTTGGTGGAGAAATTCATTACAGGATTCAGGGAGAACACCATAATTGGAATCCCGAGACTATTTACAAACTTCAGCATGCCTCGCGTGCGAATGATGCCAAAGCCTATGGGGAATTTTCAGCCCTGGTGAATAAGGAGGATCAACAGCGTTCGAATCTTCGCGGGCTGTTTGAGTTTAACTGGGCCGGCGACCCGGTCCCTCTTGAAGACGTGGAACCCGCCAGCGAGATTGTGAAGCGATTTACTACCGGTGCCATGTCGTTTGGGGCAATCAGTAAAGAAGCGCATGAGACGTTGGCTATTGCCATGAATCGCATCGGCGCCAAAAGCAATACCGGCGAAGGTGGTGAGGATCCTGAACGATTTTCACCTTTGCCGAACGGGGATTCCAAAAATTCCTATATTAAGCAAGTGGCATCGGGTCGTTTTGGGGTGACGGCGCATTATCTGGTGAATGCCAAGGAGTTGCAAATTAAAATGGCCCAGGGTGCCAAGCCCGGCGAAGGGGGGCAATTGCCGGGACACAAAGTCGATGAAGTTATTGCCAAACTTCGCTATTCCACGCCGGGAGTGCAACTGATCTCCCCCCCCCCTCATCATGATATTTATTCTATTGAAGATCTGAAACAACTTATTTTCGACCTCAAAAATTCCAATCCTGAAGCGGCGATTTCCGTGAAACTTGTGGCCGAAGTCGGAGTGGGAACCGTGGCTGCAGGTGTGGCAAAGGCTCATGCCGACAAGGTGCTTATAAGTGGAGATTCAGGAGGAACGGGAGCGTCTCCCCTATCGTCTATTAAGTACGCGGGAGTACCCTGGGAATTAGGTCTGGCGGAAACCCACCAGACGCTCGTGCTCAATAACCTGCGTGGTCGAATTCGAGTGGAAACCGACGGCCAGATGAAAACGGGCCGTGATGTGGTTATTGCAACCCTTTTGGGGGCGGAAGAGTTTGGATTTTCCACAGCTCCCCTCATTGTTGAGGGATGCATCATGATGAGGAAATGCCACCTCAACACCTGTCCGGTGGGAGTGGCCACACAAGACGGGGAGTTACGAAAACAATTTACGGGAAAACCCGAGCATGTTGTGAACTTCTTTATGTTTGTGGCAGAAGAGATCCGTTCCCTGATGGCCAAGCTCGGATTCAGGACCATGCGGGAGATGATCGGACGTGTGGATAAGCTGAAAGTGCAAAAAGCTGTGGACCATTGGAAAGCCAAAGGATTGGATTTATCCCCATTATTGGTGAAGCCGAATGTCGGTCCCGAAGTGGCCACCTCGTGTGTGCAAGCCCAAGATCATGGTCTGAAAGAAATTCTGGATAATCAATTGGTGGAATTGTGTCAATCGGCCATTGACGGGGGTGCACCTGTTTCGCTGGATCTGCCTATACGAAATGTGAACCGGACTACTGGCACTGTTCTGTCAAGTCACATTGCCCGCCAGTACGGGCCGGAAGGGCTTCCTCCCGACACGATTCGGATTAAATTTACCGGATCGGCCGGACAATCCTTTGGAGCATTTTTGTCGAAGGGTATTACACTGATTCTGGAAGGTGAGTCGAATGACTATTTGGGAAAGGGTCTCTCTGGTGGGACCATTATTGTAGTTCCCCCGAAGGGAGTGACGTATTTGCCGGAAGACACGATTCTGATCGGGAACACGTCTTTATATGGGGCAACGGGTGGTGAAGGGTATTTTTATGGCATTGCGGGAGAACGGTTTGCTGTTCGGAATAGTGGCGCACGGGCTGTCATCGAAGGAACCGGCGATCATGGGTGTGAATATATGACTGGAGGGGTGGTGGTGGTTCTGGGGAAAACGGGACGAAATTTTGCCGCTGGGATGTCCGGAGGGGACGCCTATGTCTTGAATGAGGATGGACAATTCCCTGCGCGTTGCAATATGGGCATGGTGGAATTAGAGCCTGTGGTGTCCTCTGAAGATCAACAGACCCTTCGTGGGATGGTTGAGTCCCATTATCGTTACACCCAAAGTGTCAATGCCAGGCGGGTTCTGGATTCGTGGGAAATGATGTTGCCGAAATTTGTCAAAGTCATGCCGAGTGATTACAAGCGAGTACTCCAGGAGCGGAAAACGGCCTTGGCAAAAGAGCATGCACAACGCAAACATGAGGCGGTGAGCCGTGGCTGATCCTCGTGGTTTTTTGAAATATAAACGGGAAGGGCCTCAGCGACGGCCAGTTGCGCAGCGGGTTCTAGATTGGAAGGAATTGTATGATCCATTTCCCGACGAAAAATTAAAAGTTCAAGGGGCCCGCTGTATGGACTGTGGGGTCCCGTTTTGTCAAAGTCCTGCCGGCTGCCCTGTGGAGAATTTGATCCCGGAATGGAATGATCTCGTGCATCGAGGACGCTGGAAAGATGCCCTCAAAGCACTTCATGCGACCAATAACTTTCCTGAGTTCACCGGGCGTCTATGCCCGGCCCCCTGCGAATCGGCATGCGTGTTAGGCATTAATAACGATCCGGTCTCCATCCGTGTCATTGAATGGAATATTATTGATAAAGGATTTGAGGAAGGTTGGGTCGAACCGGTGTTGCCGGTTGGCTCTTCCGGGAAACGCGTGGCGATTATCGGGTCGGGTCCAGCAGGATTGGCGGCGGCTCAACAATTAGCCAGGACAGGTCATGAAGTGACAGTTCTGGAGAAGGCTGATCGGATTGGCGGCTTGCTTCGCTATGGTATCCCGGATTTTAAAATGGAAAAGTGGGTGTTGGACCGTCGATTGGAGCAGATGCGAAAAGAGGGTGTGACGTTTCAGACTGGCGTGTGTGTGGGTGTGGACGTTACCGTTCAGGACCTCCGTCATGACTATGATGCCGTGTTACTTGCAATGGGAGCTGAGCAACCGAGAGAATTGCCGGTTCCAGGGAGAGACCTCAATGGCGTTCATCTCGCCATGGACTATCTGAGCCAGCAGAATAAGCTGGTAGCCGGGGATACCCTTCCTGGGGAGCAAATATCGGCTCAGGGCAAACGGGTGGTCATTATTGGTGGAGGTGATACCGGTTCAGATTGTCTGGGAACAGCTCATCGTCAAGGGTGCCTGGAAGCCCACCAATTCGAGTTGTTACCCCAACCGCCACCGACACGGGCTGTGTCGACACCATGGCCCTTATGGCCGATGCAATTACGAACCTCCCATGCCCATGAAGAAGGGTGTGATCGTGAATGGAGTATTGCCACCACAAAATTTTCAGGGGAAAACGGACAGCTGACCAGTTTGCATGCGACCCGTGTGAATTTTGAGAATGGAAAGGTGGTTCCTGTTCCGGGGTCCGAGATCAAGATGGATGTTGACCTGGTGTTGTTGGCGATGGGGTTTGTGGGGCCTGTGAAGAACGGCCTACTGGATTCTCTTGGCCTTCAATATGATCCCCGAGGGAATGTAAGTGTTGATGCGCACTTCATGACTAGTGTGGATGGAGTCTTTGCAACCGGAGACACGAAGCGAGGTGCATCACTGATTGTCTGGGCAATTGCAGAAGGAAGAAAGTCTGCGGCCGGCATTCACCGGTATCTCCAAGCGGGACAATCCTTTCGAGCCTCCTAAGTCCATTCCCTTCCTGGACGTTTTGCGCTTTCGTCGGATCTTAGAAGGCTCAAAAGTAACCGATGGGTGTGAGTGTTCTGCCACCGACAATTAAAGAAAAAGTAGAACACGTTCCCCATGCGGCTGTGATCACGCCTCCTTCCTGTACCTATCCGTTCCGGTAATTTAGAGCTTGCCGGACGGGCATTATTTTGAATGTCCCTCGGAATTTATTCCTTCCTCGCTTCTTAAGTCACTGAAATGAAGAAACCTATAAGTTATTCAACAGGCCCATCACGTCGAGAGG
>JAUIKP010000250.1 GCA_030430725.1 Nitrospiria bacterium | reverse complement strand
GCAACTAAGCCATTTTGTGGAGGTTCCTGCTGCATACCAAGAATCATCAAACTTATTTGCTCATCAAGAGGATATTGATGAATTTCGGACGCTTGAACATCTGGAGGTTTTTCAAAAAATTGTTGGTGGGGAGATGTAAAGGAATCACATCCCCCAAAAAATATTCCCACTACAATAAAAAATAAACTCCTCATGAAATTTCCTTTTTATTCCTCTATTTTTTCTTAGAACAAGGATCTTTTTCGCAAGGAGGATGACCTCCTGACGCATTCAATAGACCTTCGATCACTGCTTCATAGCCCCAGGCCTCCTGTTCATATGGATTATCTTTATACCCGTGTGAAATAAATCATGCAGATAATCATAAGCGAAATTTGAATCACTTTGCCATTGAGCACTGTGGGCTACTTCATGAGCGATGTCTCCCGTTCCACCAACCGAATAGGGATTGTAATATCCAGGATCAAAATAAATATCATTACCAAAAGATACACCATGAATGCCTGGGATTAAGTAAAAGGGAAATGGTACTCCTTCATCGTAAACTTCGATTTGATCCAGATCGAGATTGGGAAAAAACGGTTGCAGAAAGTCCTTCGTACACTCAAGGAGTGGGCGAAGACCATAAAAATCAAAACGAGACACCGGATTGCCAAAGGCATAGGCATAACGATTGATGCCCCCGACTAACCCAATCGGCTCACTCTGCACATACCGGCCTGTCGTCGGATCATAGTCCCGGAAGTAGTTGTACGAGTATCCCGTTTCTGCATCCGCGTACTGCCCTGGAAACCGCTGATTATTCGTCGCTGTGCCGGTGATACTGTGCACCTGCCCGAACGGCGTATAGACCGCATCCCAGACTATTGTCTTGTTGGCATCGGTCATCTTCTGCGGACTCCCCCAAATGATCCGTATGCACATAATGAATGCCAGGCGCGCTCACGCCCGCACTCACAAACCGGATCGCATCCGCCACCGTTACCCCTTCCAACGCTCCCCTCACTTCCACACCATGATTTTGTCCTGGTGCCATGGAGAAGGCTCCCAACCGAAACCACCCCGCACTGGGCTGCTGCTGATTCACGACCACATCGGTTGCTCCCCCAGCATGCTGAACGGTGTAGGTGACCGCCGTTGCGCGCGTGGCACTGTCCGTCCATTTCGCATAGATACCCACCGTTTCTGAACTCGTCAACGTGGGGGTATAGGTGACATGATCGTTGCTGACCCCGCTGGGCACCACCATCACCGCATCCGCCACCACCCGGCCATTGGCCTGATCGGACAGTTCGACCAGAGGGTTGAGTGCGGGATTCAAGGTAAACGTACCCAGGAGGTTCCACTGCCCGCCGTTCTGTGTCTGGTTCATCGGCACGGCCGTGGTGCCGCCCGGATAGTGCACGGTATAAGTGGCGTTGGTGGCGTTTCCTGGATCGGCCGCCCACCGGGCATAGACGTTATACATCCCGGTGGCCGGCACCGACAGGCCCCACGTGGCCGTGCGCGGCGTCCCCGACCCCGCGGCGTGAAACTTGATGGCATCCGCCACGACATCGCCCCCTACTTGATTGGCCAGGACCACCCGATGGTTCTGCCCCGGCGTCATCACATAGCTTCCCAACACCTGCCACTGCCCGAAGGTTTATCGGTGGATCACGGTGACGCAATGGCCTGTCTCTGCACCCCATATCATCCTACAAAAAGCTTGTAAGAAATATATCCAAGAACCGTTTGGACATGGTAGGATCACCATTCCGGCGGAGAGGAAAAGGTAATTGAGGGGGATTATTGGCACAGTGGTTGGTGATTGGATTTTCCAACCAGCGGTTCAGCCGCAACCCGGCCGCAATCTGCTCTTGAAGTTACCCATGCTGTTACTCTATAAGTAGTCACAATCAATTGACATACACTTGCGCGGAGAGGTGGCCGAGTGGCCGAAGGCAACGGTTTGCTAAACCGTCGTAGGTCAAAAGCCTACCGCGGGTTCAAATCCCGCCCTCTCCGCCATATTTTTTCTCAAATTTTCCTTTTCTGCCTTCGTTCCTCAACGTTCACGCTTTCCCCTGACCACCTCTACCCGGAATCGTTTGAACCGAATCATCCACCTACCGCGGGTTTCGCTTTGCTGAATATGATCCATGCGTGAACATCGTTGGGAAACCCAGACAACGCTCTCCTTCGACGACATTCTATCGGTGGCGGGCAAATTAAGGCAGTTAGGCTTGACCTCGATCCATGAGGACAAGGAGATGATCGGGTATATCGAAGAATGGGAGGTGGACCATCCACAGCGCCTCCAGGCCCTCGCACCATGGCCCACTGAGGATGTCACGTTATTACATCTGCTCGACCACTGGCAGGGCGACTTTTTTTTATTGGCAGGCCACTATCACTCCATCTTTCAAAACCATCAATCGGTGAACACCTATTGTTCGATCGCGCATCCCTGGCGTATACCCCAACCGTTGACGACACTCCTGCCGGAGGCCTGGCTATGGCTCGGATTCCGACATACCCATGGATTCATTCGGATCCGGGTTCATACCACCGAAGTGATCACCCCTGGGGAAACACTGGCCAAACCGAGGGACCGGTTTTGGCTCACGGACCGGGAAAACGCCTTTCGGATCGCCATTCAGACCCTGGATCTTCCGATTGAGGTGACGCAAAAAGGCGCGCGAGTGCTGCTCCAGACAGATCGAACCGATACTCCGCTCTTTTGCTCCTGGCCGGATGCGTTTGGACCCTGCCAATTCGAACTCAACTCGCCTGACCCCTTTGAGTTTTTGGTTCCGGCCAGTCAACTGGCTGCGACCTACCAGGGCAAACCTGCTAATTTACGCGTCTATCTCACAGGGTTTCCCGAAGCCGCCCTCTTGGATTTTACCGGCATCACCCCCGATCCCCGGTTCATGTATCGCTGTAGCATTCACTGCACACTGTCTGATATGCCCGAGTTGCTTCATCTCCTAGAGCCGCAAGGGCGGGTATATGGCAGCCTGGCAGAATTCCAGACCGACTACCTCCTTCCTGAAGGGAAGGATGCCGCAGCCATCGTGGGCCTGGTGGGCACGAATGGGGACTTTCGCCTGGAGATTCGCCTCAACCAACGACCTCTCCCTCATCACACCACGGAACAATGGCTGGAGGAGTTGGTTGGCCATCCCCTCATCTATGCCCCCCTACCCGCCTTCCCATAAGGGAATGGTGAAAACATCCCGCCCCGAGTCTGACCAAAGGGGTGCCAGCGGCTTTATTGAACAGTCCTGTCCTGAGGCTTCCCCAAGAAAAGGCCGCAGCTGCTTGGACGGGCGTAGCGTACAGGGAAGTCCGTGAGCACGAAAAAAGGGCGACCTGCCTGCGCGCTTGCGCGTCGAAGCGTGCTTCAGCGCGTAGACGCGAAGCCGCTACGGCGGAAGCAGGGAACGCCGCTGGTGGACTGTTTCAACACCCTGCTAGTGCCTGCGAGATCACGAACACTTAATGAAGGAGTGAACGTGCGGCCCGGCAGACTTCCTCGACTGATATTTGCCGCATGCAGCCTTCTTCCCCCCGAAAACACCCGTCATGAACACATTTTTCGCAGTCCAGTTCTTTGTAAATCACGGAAACTTTTTCTCCCCTCGGACCCCACACAAAAGGATCAGAGGGGCCGAATAACCCCAGAACAGGGCAACCGACTGCTGCCGCCATATGCATCGGGCCACCATCGTTTCCAATCAATAAGGCACTTCGCGTCATCAATGCCGCCAGTTGACGCAACCGGGTTTGCCCCATCACATTTCGTGGCTTGGATTTGGTCAAATCAACAATGCGTTCTCCTATGAGCATCTCTGACTGGTGCCCGATCAAGGCCACGACCGCTCCCTGATCGGCCAGCCAATCTGCCAGGGCGGCAAATCGCTCGAGAGGCCAGGCTTTTTTGGCATATCGCGCTGGAGGGTGAAGAAGCGCCAATGGCGCCTCCCCGATTTGGAGCGTGTCCATCAGACGGTCGCCTTGATCATAGTCCTCAGGCCGCAGATACAATTCCGGATTTCCCACGGGATCACTGATGCCTAAGGCGGGCAAGGCCTGAGCGTGATAATCCACCATGTGCATGGAACCATAGGCTGATGGCAGCACACGGGTATACAGCTTTCCACGCCATCGATTCTCCCGATTAAACCCCAGTCTGACACCGGCACCGGTCCAAAACGACAGAAATGCGGAGCGATCCCCGTCGGTTAAGTCCACAACCCCATCGAAACGAGCCTGACGCAACAGTTGGTAACACTCAAATTGTTGGCCCCACCTTTCACGAGGCAGCACCATGATATGGTCCAGATAGGGATTGCCCCATAACACACTCTCCGTTCCAGGATTCACCAGAAAGGTGAGTGACGCATCGGGAAATCGCTTGTGGAGGATGGGGAGAAGCGGGGTGGATAACACGACATCTCCAATATACCGAAGTTTAATAAGTAGGAGTTGTTTCACGTGAACCGTGGTGATATCGGGATTATTCTGAAACATTCAGCATACAGCGGAACCGTTCGGCATACGCTCCGAGGGGCACTTTGTTTCAGGAATCCGTCCGATGGAAAGGAAGCGTCGCTTGCCAGTACGGCCATAAGACCGATACGGTATAAATCCCCAACACATATTCCCCGAATTCTTCCATTCCCATGAGGAATAGCTCGGCGTCTTCCAACCCGAGAAGTGGAAGATAATAGCCATGCACTTTATCCAACACCACACAGACACCCAGCAGCAGCCCCCCCACCATCATTTGGCCTATCCAGGGAGCACGACTATTCCAGGCTGCAGGCAATCGTGTCCAGATTCGAGAACCAAGGGCGATGCCCATAATCATGACGGGAACAATCATGCCACCAATCACCAATAGGCGTTCCCAAAGCGGGAAGCCCGGATTCCAATAATTGGCAGATTTATCTAAATTCCATCCGGTTGCCCAGACATGCGCATCTAACTCCCGCAACCCAAAGAGAAGGCAGAGAGCCGTAAGCCCCAACCACTCGATGCGGTAGTGAGAACGCCTGAGCCCTGCAGTCAGGCACCACACCATGGCCACAAACCACACACCCGCACTCATCATCTCAACCGGCCCGTTTTCTGAAGCAATCACATCCCCCCACGCCGGCAAATCGGTCAACCATTTGGCCAGGACCGTCATCGTCACACAAAAAGAGAATGCCTCCAGAAGATTCTTCAAACAGACATGGACATGTTCGTGAACGGTATCCCCGAGGAGTGAAAGCTTATCTGAGGGCAATTGAGAAAATCCCGGTTTCATGTCGCCTGGACTGACATTTCTAACACAATCAGATAGAACCAGTGACAGCCACCGGCAAGAATCAACGCCACACCTCCAAAGAGTACCGCATGGAGCCTTTTACTCAGGAATCCCTCTGCACTCACACATCCCATGAGGATGAAATAGAGACCAAGGATAAGAAACCCTAGTCCAATGTACCAAGCCACCAGGGCCATACCTCCAAGGGCATAGATATAGGGAAGACCCTCCTGATAATAAGGAACGCGAGGAAGCCCTACCGTTACACTAACCGATATCAAGAGCATCCAGGCCGGCCAGGAGGTTA
>JAUIKP010000249.1 GCA_030430725.1 Nitrospiria bacterium | reverse complement strand
CAAAATTTTCTTTCGGCACAGTCCAACTTTGCGAATATGGACAATTCAACTTTCCATAGGGGCCATGTTATTCGGACTACTCCCGATTGTGAACGCCATCACTACAGAGAGCCACTTGCTTCATGCTCTTTCTCAAGGACGGTGGGAAGTGGCAGGATTCGACCTCTCGTTCCTCGTGAGCGGATTGGGATTGGCGTGGACGGCTAGACGGCTTGACCAATCTGCACGTGCATCATCCCGTCACTGGAACTCCCACCCCGTCGCTTCAGGTGGATAAAAACACACGTTCCGATCCTGACATGGACATTCTCGCATTCCTACTCTCCTATGGCGGATTATCCACTTTGTGCCTTGCCATGCCGAAGCACTATCAAGCTATGCGGGGACACGCCTCGCTTCCAAGAAATCCGTCTCTACTCCTGCTACTACTGAGAATCCTAGGATGGGTGATCCTGGGGCTCTCCTTTGCTATGGCTGTCCATACCGCGGGATGGTCATTTGGCCCGGTCCAGTGGATAGGGTTTCTGTCCATAGGCGGGCTCGCGCTGATTTTTGTGCTTTCCTATGCCCCACGCCTCGCCCTGATTTTTGGAGTCCTTTCCCTCTTTTCTGTGCTCCTGACTCTCCTCATTCACTGGACTCAGTCACTAATCTGAGTCTTTGAACCGAACGAGCTTTCTACAACCGGTTAATGTACGGTTGACTGCATGGCAGGATTATCCTTCAGATGTGAGTCCCATATATATAGATGTTTTACTTCCTCACCTCGCCTTCCTCGTCCCTGGCCCTAATGGATATGAGGCATCTTAGTTAACGTTAGAAAAACTCAAACTTGATCGAGCCAATCACGGTTAAAGGCGCGCCGGTATAGACGATTTCCCTAAAATTCTGGCTGCCGGTCATGTACCGTTGATCCAGAAGGTTCGTAAAATTCACTGCAGCCAGCAGATTCGTTCCATGAGAGAAGTTCGGCTTCCGATAATACAAGGCTGCATCCATTCTGACATAGCCTTTCATTTCAAACGGCGCTTGGCAATTGGCCGGATCCTCACATTCGAAGACACCATTCCGCTCGCCTTGCGCATACATACCGATTCCGGCCCCGAAGCCCTTCACCACGCCTTCTTGGAAAAAGTAGGTTGTCCAAATACTCCCTTGATTAAACGGGACGTTGGAGACTCGACTTCCTTTCTTGAACATGACGTCTTTGCGGACCCGCGTATCGGTATAGGCATAGTTGGCAATAATCTCCCACCCGGGCAATATGGTACCCGCTATGTCAAATTCGAACCCTCTGCTACGCTGCTTGCCGGTTGCCTTGGAAAATGCGAATCCGTTGGCGGGGTCCGCCGTCAACACATTCGTTTTTTCAATCTGAAACACAGCCATAGTCGTCCGCAATTTATTGTCAAACAACTGGAATTTGAACCCTCCTTCCCATGCCTTCCCACGCTCGGGATCAAACAGTTCTCCATCGATCCCTCTCGATCCGACGGCTTGGGGCACGAAAGACTCTGTGTAATTGGCATAGATGGCCATTGGCTTCCACGGCTGATACGTAATTCCCACCGACGGGCTGAACCTCTTTTTTGTTTGCTTATCCTTATTCGTGTCAGGATCAAAATCCGTTGGGCGATTGGTGAGTTTCTGTTCAAAGATATCGAACCTCCCGCCTCCATGGACGTGGAGGTTTTCCAGGAGGTCGATTTGATCGCCGAAATAAAAACCGAAAATGTAGTTGGTTTGTTTGGTATGGCTGAATTCATCAAGAGGAATATCTACGAACTGCTTGTCAGACGTGTCGAAGATATTAATATAGCTAAATGCTCCAGGTGTGGTGGTATCACCGCCAAAATCCGAGAACGCCTTCGCCGATGAATGCTCCCGGCCTATTTCGATGCCAATAAGAGTCTTGTGTTTAATCGAACCGGTTGAGAATTTACCGTGAACTTCGTTTTGCATATAGTTGCTTGAAACGTCGGTCGGAATCTTAAATCGTGCCAGATCAAGGATTCCATCACTTTCAGGACCGACCAAAAACCAGGACTCTAGAGCATCATATCGGCTGCTGGTCCAGGATCCTCTGTACGCGGTGCGCCATGTGAACATATCATTGAATTCGTGCAGAACGGTTGCCGTGACCTTTCCGCTATTCACTTCATCCTTCTTTGTGGGATCACCAAGGAAGCTCTTGATCGAGATCGGCGCGACTCCGTCACCGATGGCCACTAACCCCCGATCGATAGGGGCCTTATTATAAAGATATTCACCCTCAAGCCGGAATGTGGTCCGTGGGGTGACGTCCCACCCGAAAACCGGAGCGAGAAAAGCGCGTTTTGATTTGACTCCCTCCCGATAACTCTCGGCCGATTCGAACATGCCATTAAACCGATAGGTCAACGTCTTGCTCTGGTTCAACGGCCCCCCGAGTTCTACCGTCGGACGATAGAGTTCGTAACTGCCCCCAATCATCTCACCGGAATAGTAGGCCTCCTTCAAAGGGGCTTTCGTAATTTGATTGATCACGCCACCGGGATCGGACCGCCCGTAAAGATAGGACGGCGGCCCCTTCACCACTTCAATGCTCTCCAGATTGATAATGTCGCGTTGAGCTCGCGAAGCAAACGTGCTGTCGTCCCGGAAGCCGTTCTTGAACACATTCAGATCGGATGCGAATCCTCGGATCGTGAAGGTCCCGCCTTGACCACCCTGCGTACTGGATTGAAAGGTGCCGCTCGCATTTCTCAGCGCTTCGTTCATACGAATGACTTTCTGGTCCTCGATCACCTCCTTTGTCACCGTTTCAACCGACCGCGGCATTTCTTGAACAGGAACAGGGATTCGTGAGGCACTGGACACATCTTCGTTGGTGTACGGACGATCACGGACATCCTTCACCACAATCTCCGGGACCTTCACGGTCTTGGGTTGCGCAGTTTGGGCATTGGCGGTTTCAGCGGTCTGCTGTGAAGAGGAATCCGCCAACACCAAAGGGGGCACAACCGAAGATTTGTCTCCTTTGCTAATCGTCACCACTTGGGGAGCAGTTATACGATACGACAGCCCCGTCCCGGATAATAGGTGCTTCAAGGCGGATTCGGGTTCATGTCCACCCGATAGGGCCTTGCTCTGAAGACCTTCGGCGGTTTCCGTGCTATAGAACAATTGCCATGAACTTTGCTCGGCAAAAGCGGTGAGCGCAGTATTCAGCGCTTGCGAAGGAATGTCGAACCGGATTGATTCCTGTGCGGATGCAGAGTTCGTCAAATTTCCCAGGAGTTGGACGATTACCAAAGCCAGCCCCACCAACCATCCTGACAAAAACTTTCTCAGAGGTTCTTTTTCTTTGTGTCTTCGTGCGTCTACTCTGGTTCTTACCATCGTTTCACTTCCTTCCTCAATCATTATGTAAATGAAGCATAGATAAATGATGTGACCATACGATTGACTCTTCACGTTTCTCCCCGCGCATGGATGAAGAGGCCACCGTTTTTCTGACGGATTATGGGATTAAAAATGAACGCATATGACGACGAAGAACAGCAAACGCTGAACATGCATTCTTCAAGAAGACGGTTCAGCACAACAAACCCAGACAGAAACCGGAAAAAATTTTGTCGGAACGGTCCATCAATCCTAAAAACGGACCAATTTTTTTATTCCGCAGGAAGGTCTGTTGAGTGAACGGGGTTGAAAGGATGAGGAGGCAATCTTACTGAAAGATAATGAGGCGATCGGTGAGATGCAGCGAGGCCATCGGCAAAGTTCGTTCAATCGTGGTCACCGCGGCGTCTAAACCATCAAGATCGAATACGCCGCTCACCAGATGCTCTCGGAGGGTGTCATTGAAAATAACGATATGTCCGGATCGGTAACGGTTGATCTCTTCCACCACCTCAGTCAAGGGAGCAGCTTCAAAAATCAGTCTTCCACGCTGCCAGGCTGTGACCACGCGTAAATCGACCTTTTTCACTTCGCCTAATCCGGAGTCGCCCCCGAATTGAACACTCTGACCTGCATGCAGACGCGCAGAGGAGTTAGATCCTCCGTGCCATGGGGGAATCGATACATCAACGACACCTTCTATCACCGTCACCCGGACAGAGTGATCCAACCTATAGACGAAGAATTCCGTCCCGACTGCCCGAATCGTTCCTTGGTTGGCTCGCACAACAAATGGCCGTGAAGGATCCTTGGCGACACGGAACGCGACCTCTCCATCCAGCAGGTCCACATCCCGTATTTTTGGCGAATAGGCAATATTGACCGCAGCATGTGTGTTTAACTGGACAATGCTCCCGTCCGTCAATTCCCATGTGCCCTGCTCTCCCGTTCCGGTGGAATAATCCGCCCGCCAATTGTCGAGAAAATCGGATTGAAGAGTATAAGAAAGAGCCAATACCGCAATAGCGGCGACAATCGTTTTCCAAACCCACCAGTTCTGACGGCCATTATACGGTGATGTGGAAAGAGAATCGCCGTTTGTCTGCTGGAGCGGTCTGCAGACTTCGCCGGATCTGTCCGGACTGATCAGTGAATCTCGCAAGAGTTCCATTCCATCCCAAATCCGGGATGCCTTCTCGAAAGCTCGCTGATGCGCCAGACTTTGCCGGCGCCACGAATCCGCCGCACGACGGTCATTCTCAGTCGTCTCCCCTGATGTGAGGCGGACTAACCACGTCACGGCTTCCGCTTCCAGACGATCTTGTTCCCTGTCCGGATAATCAGCACTCGACATCAAACGATTTCCCTTTCCCCACCTGTTGAATAATTTGCATCGGATAATACCCTGTATTATTCAAGAAATTCACTATAAGAACGATTCAATCGATAAAAACCGGATGGTGGCCTCAGAAGCGGTTACACCTCACTATCCTTTGTTTGTCCAAGGACAGAGATCGAACGATTGGCAAAAGAGCTTCGCCGATTCCCCATCGAACCCTACGTTGGATGTGAACATTCGAGCCGGAGCCTGGATACATTCCAGGACATGGGAAGGGATAGGACCTCTCGTATTGGACAAGAGGCGTTTGTGAAAAACCGGCTAGGGTTTTTTGGAGAATTCTGTCGCCTCATTCAGTCGGCGACGGCATTGATTCAACGCGCGGGCAATATTTTTTTCCACCGTACTCATGCAAACATTCAACCGGGTCGCGATTTCACGATGAGCAAGACCTTCATATCGATTCAACAAAAATATTTCCCGGCACAACGGCGACAATTCCTCAATAGCCTTGATGACAATTCTCAGTTCTTCTTTTGCTAACAGAACCGATTCCGGAGTGGAAGAGTTGTCCGGTTTCTCAAGCAGGAGAGGCTCCTCTTCCGAGGAAGCCATTTTCCATCGCATCTGAGTTCGGAGATGATCCGTCGCCAAATTTGCGGCAATGCGGAAGAGATAGGATCGAATATTGCGAATCGACTGAAGATCCGATAATTGAGATAAGCGGAGGAAGGTTTCCTGGGTCAGATCCGCAGCAGTTGCTTCACAAGCGACACGACTGATGAGAAAACGCTTCACATCTTGTCTATGCAGATCAAATATGTGTGCCATCTGAAACTGAATCATATTCATTTTTGTCCGATATCCGGGAGAAGATTCTTCACAGTG
>JAUIKP010000248.1 GCA_030430725.1 Nitrospiria bacterium | reverse complement strand
TTGGCCGGGTACATCTTTCGCGCAAGGAATGCATCGGCCGGGTTCAGTGCGGCAAATTTCACCCTCAGCAGCACTTGCTCCGGACCCGGCTCTGGATCCGGTACTTTACCGAGCCGCAAGTTTTCCACACCCGTATAGTCATCCATCAACCACGCACGCATATGTTTACCTCCCCTTGCCACACTTTTGGTTCCTGGCTGAACCTTCCGTTTTAAGCGATGCCGAAGAACACCATCGGCTAGAATCCGCTCATGCACGTTGTTCAGGATCACACTCCCCGCTCTCAACGAGGTTTTTATATCGCCTTGAAAGGTCCATGACGAAAAATCCCTGGCATCATAGCTGCAACCGGATGCAGGTTGCGCTCCTTGATTAATGGCGTACCCGTTCGATCAGCCGGTTTGAGGGTTCTCGTGCGGGATCGGCGACTTTGCGTGACGCTTCAATTCCACTCACGGGCAAGGTTCCCCCATCAATCAACCCCACCTGAACAAGGACGCATGCCTGGTCCCAATAGATCCGCTCACCCGCAATCTTTCCATCCTTAAACTCGACAACCACGATGACTGCCACTTCGACCCGTTTTCCCGTGGGGGGTACGCCGGGGAGGATCCATGGCATCTCAATCGTATGAGTAAACTTGTGGATCAGTTCGTCCACGATGCGGTCTTCCCCAACTGTGCGAGCGACTGGTGTGACAACGGTATCCGGTGGATGACCTGGGAGAAAATGGGTGCTGTAGAAGTGGCGAACCTCACTGGAACCGACACCCCCTGTCATAATAGGAACATGATTGACGAAGGGATCCGACGTCATGGTCGCCATGGTTTCATCGATACTCTTTTCCTGAAATTCGGCGGCCATATGCCGCTCCCACATCGTTACCATGGTCTGTTGCGCAGGAGACAGGTTCGGACGAGTCATGACAGATCAACCCTCCCTTGGATTTGAGCAGGAATAAAAGATCCCCGCCGCAAGCTGACGGGGGTATTCAACGAATTAATAGCTTATAGTTCTCATATGGTAACCCCACAGCAAGCTATGGGGAATTGGAGTCTATTAAAATTCCCTCTTCCATCACCTTTCCTTCTGAAAAAATTTTTCCGACCGTGTGACAGTCGTGGCAGCCGGCCACCCTTGTCAGATAACGCACGGATCTCCCTGTTCATATCGAAGCCCAAATTCTGATTATCCCAGGGAAGTGTTTCTCCCTGAGGCATCTCGATAACAACAAACCCCACGATAACCATCCCCATCAACAACACACATCCACGTTTTACATTCGTTCTGCTATACCTATGCTGGGGTTACGACGGTCACACCGTTTTGTTTGAGAACCTCTTGCACCTTGGGAATGTCTGGTGGGCCTTGAGGAATTTCCCTGCTGAGGGCCGTGAACATTCGAGTGGCCATGCTGCCCTGGCCGGTGAGTTCGAACATCTCTCCGCCTCCTGGGCCGTAGCGAAAGCCGTGCTCCGTGCCGCCCGGCACGTGCACGAGTGTGCCCGGCAGGCACATGACCGTTTTGTTGCCATAACTGAACTCAATCTGACCTTTAAGGACAAAGAAGGACTCGTCCCAGTCGTGGTGATGAAGCGGCGGACCGGTCCCTTCATCGCCTTGTTGCAGAGTGATCTCATAGCCTTGGGTCGCCGCGCTTGATGCAAGCACGGTCACCTTCGTACCAAGCACATTCAACGCGGGATCGTAATCATTGGGTGAAACAATAAACGGTTGTGGTTTCATGGTGTCATGACCTCCAGTGGACCAAATGAATGATTGACCAATCGACAGAACGGATTTTCGGGCTGATTTTTCGTCAATTGACGAAATTAGTCAAGATGAGGTTCGTAAAAAGGAAGCGGGATTTGTTGGAATTGATTGTTTTTGAACAATTCGACACGTCCACCATGGGACATATTGAATGGCAAGCTTAAGCCCAGGAGGCTTATGAAAAACTCACATTTGAGAGCGTATGCGGATCTACAATCGTACGATTTTCCATGAGCGCAGCAGGATGCTCACAAAGGCCCTCCGTCCTGCCCTGAGGTCTCGAGAAGGAAAGGCCGTAGATGCTTGGACAGGGGGAGCATACAGAGAGGTACGCGAGCCTGGGCAAGGGGCAAAAACGTACCGGACTTGGTCCACACCCTGCTAGGCTTGATCGGCGATTTGGTGAAGCGGAGAGGCCGGTAGATGGATCGTCACCGACAAGCCACCGCCCGGGAGGTTGGCCAGACTGATGTCCCCGCCATGATTGCGAACGATGGAACGAGCGATGGCCATACCGAGCCCGATGCCTCCTGTTTGTTTATTGCGGGATTCCTCCAGTCGCACAAACGGCTGAAAGACTCGTTCAAAATCCTGCTCCGGAATTCCCGGACCGCTATCGCGAATTTCAATCTGAAATTCTGTGTCATGCTGCCGAAGCTTGACCTCGACCTGTCCTCCATAGCTCACGGCATTTTCAATGAGATTTCGAATGGCCCGTTTAAGGCTGATGGGACGGCAGATGTATGGTGATTTCTTCGGGCTCTCGAATTCTACCTCCATGCCCATATCAGCCATATCCTGACAAAGACTATCGATTAAGGCGCTAAGATCAACAGAACGCGACACCTCCGTCGAGGCCTCGTCCCGGGCAAAGGCCAGCGTGGCTTCGGTCATCCGCTGCATATCATCCAAGGTGTCCAGCATCTTGCCGCCGACTTCCTGGTCCTTCATCAATTCCACTTGGAGTCGAAGAGAGGTAATGGGAGAGCGTAAATCGTGACTGATGGCCGCCAGCATTCTCGTGCGATCCTGGACATACCGTTGCAGTCGTTCGTACATGCGGTTAAACGCCCGGATGGTCTGCTGAATGTCGACGGGACCTTCTTCCGGGATGGGCGTGATAGATTCTCCGCGACCAACCCGCTCCGCAACTTCCGTGAGTTGTTGAAGCGGGCGCGTGAGGCGTTGGACCATGAACACCACAATCAGGCAGATACTGGACCCGGTGAGCACCATCGAAATGAGCGTCGGCAGAGCCCAGCGGGCCAGGGATGGGGTAATCCCCATCCCGACATTCAGCCACCGGCCATCCTGAAGACGCGCGGAAATCAATAAGCCCGGGGCATCAAATTCAGAGAGCGGAAGAGGAACGGACGATCCGGAGGGCTTACTCCGTAAGATGGAAGACTGAAGGCCTTCCGGCGCCTCACCTATGGTCCTTTTCCATGTCCCATCCTGTGGGGGAAGCATAAACCGCAGCTCAGACTCGTCGTTCTTGTTCAGCAAATCCCTGAGACGGCTGATCCACTCATGGTCGCCTTGTTGCATGGCTGGAGGAATCTGACTGGTATCCGACAACCAATAATATAATTTTCGTGAACTGGCGGCTTGAACCATTCGGGCATGCAATTCGGCTGGACTGTGTTCAATGAGATCGACGAGAGAAGCGGTTCTCTCGAGAATTTGAGTCCGTTCGACGGATCGGATGGCCGCACGACGTTCATCGGTAAAGATAAGAAAGTTGGCCACTTGTGCAATGACCAGGGCCACGAGCAGAAGGCCGATCATCTGGCTGGTCAACCGTTGCGGCCACAACCGCCGGAAAAGGCCCATACCCGGTTTCATTGGAAGGTGATCTCTGCGGTGAACGTGTATCCCCCGCCCCACACGGTTTTAATCAAGGAGGGGAGCTTGGGATCGATTTCAATCTTTTTTCGCAACCGGCTGACCTGATTGTCGATACTGCGATCAAACACATCGCCCGCGCGATGGCGGGTAAGGTCGAGTAATTGATCACGAGTCAACACCATATGTGGATGATTCAGGAAGACCGTCAACAACACGAATTCTCCGGTGCTGAGCGGAATGGCCACGCCATCTTCTCCGATGAGCTCTCGTTGCGAAACCTGTAGGACCCATCGGTCGAATCGAATGGTTTTTTCAGCAATGCGCCGTTCCTTCCATGGCAGACTATTCGCACGCCGGAGCACGGATTTGATTCGTGCCAACAATTCCCTGGGATTAAACGGTTTCACGACATAATCATCCGCGCCCACTTCCAACCCGATCACACGGTCCGTCTCTTCCGCCATGGCCGTGAGCAGAATAATGGGAATATCCTTTGTTTCACGTAAATGACGACACAGAGAGAGGCCGTCTTCTCCCGGCATCATGATATCCAGGACCACGAGGTCGATGGCGCTGGTTTCAAGA
The DNA here is from genome assembly GCA_030430725.1 of Nitrospiria bacterium. GTDB lineage: Bacteria > Nitrospirota > Nitrospiria > Nitrospirales > UBA8639 > Nitrospira_E. The sequence goes on along the minus strand of JAUIKP010000248.1, from coordinate 1,421 downwards.
ATTTTGCGGGCTTCGGCGGCGCTTTCAGCGGCACTCAACCGAAAACCCTTTTGCGTAAGATACGTAGAAAGCGGATGGCGAATATCCGGCTGATCGTCAACGACAAGGACATGTGGCAACGAATCCATATGACTCCTACTCCTCAAGATCATCCTTCTTCATTATTATGACGCCGGAACCGGGAGTGGGGGAAGAAAAATTGTATCAAAGTTTGTCAAAATGGAATTCTGGCATGTTTTCTTACAAAAAAGAAGGATGAGGAAAAATTTCAGGGAAAAATCTTGGGTATACTGACCGAAGTAAGACGCATAGGGAGTGAAACGACGGAACGGATCGTTTTCGTCAGCAAGGTCCAACAAAAGACGTTTCTTCTCTCCCGGCATCTGAAATTCAGACAACCATCATTCATGAAGGAATTGGAATAAATTTTCCCTCGCGATTCTGAACCCCGCATGATTACTCTTCGGGATTGTCCCGCCATCCTCATAGGCATTTCCCTGATGCTGACAACCGGGTGTCTGTTTGACCCCCAACCCATTGAATTGAAAATTCAGCCGCCGGATTCCTTTTCACAGTCCGGCCAGTATGCGTTGCCGGACAAATGGTGGGAAGCTTTTGAAGACGAGGCCCTTAACCGGTTGATTGAACGCGCTCTGGCAGACAATCCGACGTTGTTGGCCACCTGGGACCGGTTGCGACAGGCGGAAGCTATTGCCGTGCGTGATGGCGCTCCCCGGTTTCCCTTTTTAAACGGGAACAGTAATGCCAGCCGGAGTCGTACGGATTTAGGCACCCAGACCGATCGTTTTTCTGTAGGCGTATCGGTGGCGTATGAGCTGGACCTGTGGGGACGGGTACGGGCTTTCGGAAGTGCGGCCAACTTCGACGCGCAGGCCAGTCAGGCCGATTTAACGGTCGCCGCGATCACCTTATCCAGTCAGATGGCGAAAACCTGGTATAACCTGCTCGAACAACGAGGTCAACTGGCTTTGCTTGAAAAGCAGATATCGACCAATGAGAAAGTACTGCAATTGGTCACCTTGCGGTTCCGACAGGGCGTTGCCGCTGCGGCCGACGTCCTGCGGCAGAAACAACTAGTGGAGCAGACACGCGGACAGACCAAAGACGTCCGCGCACAAATCGGTACGCTGAGCCATCAACTCGCCGTTCTTCTTGGGAAACCTCCCACGTCTCTGGACATCCCGGACGATCAGGGGTTGATACACCTTCCCCCTTTGCCGGATACCGGCCTGCCCGGGGAGCTCATTCAACGTCGCCCTGATGTGCAGGCCACCTTTTACCAGGTCCAGGCAGCCGATGCGCGTGTCGCGGCCGCCATTGCCGAACGGTTCCCGCGCATTGATCTTGCCGGGTCGATAACCACAAATCTCACCCCGACCCTGACCAGCGGATCCTTTGCC
>JAUIKP010000247.1 GCA_030430725.1 Nitrospiria bacterium | reverse complement strand
GTAATCCATGCCCATGGTACCGGCTTGACACTATCAGAGGTGCCGAAGGTAACCAGACTTTGGGGGTCTATCAGCTGACGGTCACGCTCCATTGGAGCAACAGACTGGGACGAAGCCGACGTGGGATTCTGTGCTGAGGATGCAGGTTGAGGCGGACCGAGAACCGTCAGAACCTTAGGGGGAAGGGTGGCTTCTTCCCACCGGTCAGTCTCAATGTTCCACCAGGGAACATGAATGGCGGGCAACGTCACCGTTCCCGGCTGTGTGGGCACAAACACATATTTTTCCTCCCGGGACCCCACAACCCATTTCCCGTCAAAATCTGTCTGGGTCTTTGCCTTGTCGGGATAGATCTTCACAATGGGTTGTGGGGGCACGGTCACTTCAGGCAATTGTTCTCCGCGCTGACCTGTCGCACGCATCACGATCGTTCGAGTTGGAGAATCCCCTATTTGAAGTTTTTCGGTATCACCCGACCATACTTCCGTGAGGGTGAGATTTTTGGCCGGCAACCAAAATCGCCCATTCAGATCTGATGGAAAATCTTTAACGTTAATAGTAATTTTCGGACTTCGCCTATGAATCGGGCGTGAGGCTTTGAAAGGATCATGTCCCAGACCTCCGGGCCGATTGCCAAATAATTCATTAAAGAGCGTTCCACGGGTTCGACCTTCCTGAACCGTTCCGGAAAAAAGGATCGGAGGAATCACCTGTCTCCCGCTTTGTTGTGGTGTGATGACATAACGTCGTTCGGTGATATGATATCGTCGCCCGTTTCGGGTCGACTCGTACGAAACGTCCTTTCCCACGCGTTCAACAATTCCCCAATCCATTTCGGGTTCATCTAAACGGCCTTCCTGCACGGCAATGGCGCTGGCTAACCGCAGCGTCAGAAGGACTTGCCCCTGTAGATAGGGAACCTGTGAGTCCACATCTGCTTCGAGAAAAATATCCTGGCTCTCATGAGCCTTCCTGTTGTGATCCGGCTCATTGACCTCCAGTTGAATGGGGCCGGTTTGATGAGCGCCCACATGGATAGGAGGAATGGTCACGGCTCCTGTTCGCTTTGGCGCAAGCGTCGCAGTCCATCGGACCAATGAAGTGGCTCGCATATTGATGATCGAAGTTTGTTGACTTTGGGTCGTACCCAATACATCGAAGTCTGCGTCTAAGATATGCCACTCGGGGGATTCACCCGAGGACGCCTGATCCACCTCCACGATGAGCTGAAAGGTCTCATCTGCCATGACCGGATTCCGATCCACATAGGCCCTGACTGTTTGGGCCGAGACAGGATGGTCATACGCAACAAATACAAGGCCGATCACCATCACCCATATCCATCTCAAAATTTTCACCAGCGCTTTCCTTGAGAAATGGTGGACCCTCCAGTCTCTACACGCCGTTGATGCTCCAAAAGAAATTTTCGGCGTAACAATCCCCCCGGATCATCAGGGATTCGGCGAAGCCATTGCTGGAGGACCTGTTCAGACTTCTGTATTTCCGGTGAGTGGGCCGCACTCCCCGTAGAAGATACACCTGAATGTTCCCCCTGATCTTCCGGCTTTTCCTCCATTGTAGTTGGTGCAGATCGCGGCTTTTTTGATTGTTCGCCTTTCAAAGGGTCCGGCCCTTGCGCCTCTTCTTCCATATTTTCTTCAGAAGATTTCTGATCTTCATTCGACTGATTAGCGGTCCGGGCAGAATCCGACTCTGACCCATCTTTTTCAGGGTTCTCTTTTTGAGAGTCACCTGTTTTCGAATCGGATTGTGTATGGGTCGGGTCTGAAGAATTCTCTGATTTTTCTTCTTCACCTCCCATCTGATTCCCATTATTGCCCTGTTTGGGGGAGGAGCCATCCGATTGTTGGGGTGACTCTCCTTCCTGTTCCGCAGATGATGATTTATCCAAGAGTTGTTTGATGATTTCTAGGTTATGTTGAGCGTCCGCATGATCGGGCTGCTGAGTGAGGGCTGTTTGATACGAGGCCAGGGCTTCTTCATAGCGACCGAGATTAGCCAAAGCATTGCCTCGATTGTAATGACCCTCCGGTGTATCCACTATGGAAAAGGCTTCTTCTGCTTCCTGATATTTCCCTGCACGGTAATGGGCTATGCCCTGCCAGCCTGGGTCTTGAAACAAGACTGCCGCTTCTTCCGGAGCGTCACGCTCTAATGCCTGAATACCCTGTTGATCGGGACGAACCCAGAGATTGTCCCAGGAAAAGGCCTCGCTTACCTGAGGAATAAGGAGGAAGGCCAGCAGCATTCCCAACCATCCCGGTCGAAATGCGGGTAACGCCAAAACCAGAAGTAGCAGGACGAGCCAGGGGCCTTCCTCTCGCCACAGATCGGTTGTTCGCTGTTCAGATGTTGTAGAGAATCGCGCCCTCGCAGGTACATCGGAAGGAAAGACCCGACGGATATCCTGATCGTCAGCCGTCACCGTGGCATAATAACCACCACCCGCTTGAGCGAGGGCTTGAAGGGAAGGAATATCTAACTTGGGAATAACCACCGCTCCATCCTGATCTTTGAGGAATCCCCCTGTCTCCGGAATAGGGGCCCCATCAACGGTCCCAACACCAAGCACAGACACACGCACCCCTAGACTGCGTAACTTGTCTACCACCTTCAATGTGGCAGGATCTCCCTCGCCGTCCGTTAGCAATAGCACATATCCGCTCTCCTGCCCGACATGCTGCAAAAGTTCATGGGCCTTCTGCAAAGCAAGATCAGTACGACTACCCTGGACCGGCATGAGTTCCGTCTCGAGAGATTGCACAAGGGTCACGATGGTGTTGGCATCATTGGTTAAAGGCGAGACGACGAATGATTCACCGGCATAGACCACAAGAGCTGATTGTCCTTCTTTCCGCGCCTTAAGCATGTCAAGAATCTTATGTTTGGCTCGCGTCAACCGTGAAGGAGCCACATCCTGCACATCCATTGAACGGGATAAATCCAGGACCATCACCAACGCCGATTCCGCCCGGAATACAGGCTGGGGTAATTGGGACCAGACCGGCCCGGCAAGTGCACAGACCGCCACAATCCAACCAGATCCAAGAAGCACGAGAGGCAGGCGCCGCGTAGTTCCCTCGGTTCCCACCAACAAATGCGGGAGCAGATGGGCATCACATACAGACTCCCATATCTGACCCGTTGTCCCCTTCCTGGCTACTAGTAGAAAGAGTCCGAATAAGGGAAGTAATCCCCATAGCCATTCCGGTCGTAGAAAATGAAACTTGGTCATCTTATTGTCCGGCCCCTGCCTGTGCAGTGATCGCTTCCGCCTTCCAACTCGATCGGAGACCCCATTCCCTTTTCCGGATGAAAGACATGGCCATTAAACAGGAAAGGACCAACGCAAATCCTAATGGCCATATATATAATTCGATCGTCGGTCGAAACAGTTCCGATTCAGTGGCCGCCGGCTCCAGACGATCTAATTCTTTATACACCCTCGTAAGTCCCTCGGTGTCCTTGGCACGCAGGTACAACCCTCCCGTACGTTGCGCGAGATGGCGAAGGGTATCTTCATCCAAATCACGAGAAGGATTCACCGTTTGTGTGCCGAAAAATGATTCAATCTCCATTCGATCCGCGCCAACTCCGATGGCATAGATTCGAATACCTTGTTCTTCAGCCAAGGCCGCCGCTTGTGTAGGCGACACTTCTCCCGCAGTATTGGCCCCATCAGTTAATAGCACTAAAACCCGGCTTCCCGCTGGTTGTTCTTTGAGCCGTTTCACGGCGAGACCGATCGCATCGCCAATGGCGGTTTCCTTTCCCGCCAAGCCAATTTCAGTTTCCGTCAACATGGCCTGGACTGTGTCTCGGTCAAATGTCAAAGGTGTCTGCACGTAGGCTTGGGAACCAAATACAATCAGCCCTATACGATCGCCGGTTCGACCAGCGATGAACTCCCCGGCTGCGGTTTTCACCACCTCTAAACGATTGACTTCCTGCCCTTTTACTGAAAAATCCGGTATCTTCATGCTGCCGGAAACATCGACGGCCAACATCAGATCACGTCCACTGGTTGGTAGTCCAACAGGTTCGCCACTCCACTGTGGACGGGCAGCCGCAAGAAGGAGAGCGGCCCAAATGAGCATTCCCACCCAAAACCGTGATGAGTACCTTGAACGAGTCGCCCCAATCAACTGGTTGGACTGAAGGGCCATAATGTCTTCAAAATGCGGCAACTTCATAGCCCGGCCGGATGAATTGGAGACAGGGGTAGCCCAACGACGCACCAGCCAGGGACACAGAACAAGTGCCAACACCCACGGCCAGGCCAACGTGATCATGCCGTGTCTTTCCCTGTGGGTGGAGACACCTGCCGAATCCAGTGTTCGACCAAGGTCACCAGTTCCGCAGCCGATACGGTTGCCTGCTGTTGGTAGGGCCCTGACCTTAACAGATGGCCAACCCCTTCAGTGAATTGGTTGGTTCGACCCGACCGATCTAAAAACTTCAGCCAAGAAATTCCGACCAACCCTGCGACCTCGGATCGAGGGAAAGTGGCCATGGCATAGCGGCGGATCATGGCTGAAAGCCGTTGAACCAGCCATTGATCATCTCGGTGGGTATTATAATGCTGTTTAATCGCACTCAATTCATTCATTGCAAGTCGACAGGACTGTTTCCGACGTCGATTCCTCAAAATCCAGAGGAACACCATGACTCCCATCATGACCAACCCGAAAGTGATCCACCAACCAGGAGCCGGAGGCCACAGAGAAATCGGGTCTGGCAGATGCACATCCCGAAGCTCTTGTAATGGAGAACCTGATGTCGGCATGTTAGCCCATTCCCGTCATGCCATACTGTGGTGTGCGCTTCGGCGATGCCCAAGATCCTGTAACCCACCCCGCAATTGGAATAGAATATCGTCGTGGGTTCCCAATGGAATGAATCCGATTCCACGGGTCAGGCACAGAGTCCGGACATCTTCATAACGTTCCCTAAAATACGCTGAATAGGATTGGATTGTGATGGCAGATCCTGTATTCAAAATTCCCATGCGTGTACCGTCCGTCACAGGATATTGGCCGGCAGGTGGGAGCTTCTGTTCCAATTGGTCATACAGGAAGATCGCTACCACATCCTGGTGCCCTCCCAATCGGATGAGAGACTGTTTGGCCTGCTGGTCCCAATTGCGAAAATCACTCAAGAGAAAAATGAGGCTTCCGGGCTTCGCGGTTGCCTGGACTCGATTTAATGCCAACTGAAAAGGTGAGGGAATGGGACTCTGGCGTTCAATCATCTGTGAGCTCTGGGAACGATCTTGAGCCAGGATATTGAGAAGGTGGAGCACTCCGGTTCTTCCTCCCCTGGGTCGGAGTTCCACATGGTCCACATCTGAAAAAACCACCCCCCCAACCCGGTCTCCTCGTTCTTGCGAGGCCCATCCCAACAATGCCGCCGCATGGGCTGCAATGACTGACTTAAAGGCCACCTTCGTCCCGAATCGCATTCCCTTTCTATTATCCACTACAATAAAGACGGGTCGCTCCCGTTCTTCCCGAAAAATCTTGAGGTAGGGTTCATGAGTTCTGGCCATCACCCGCCAATCCATGAGTCGGACATCATCGCCCGGTTGATACCGGCGAGATTCCTCAAAATCCATTCC